>CAZKUL010000096.1:0-11327 GCA_964555945.1 uncultured Planctomycetales bacterium | reverse complement strand
CAGATGAGTGATACTGTCAGATCTTTGATGAAAAAAGCGAAATAGGGCTTTTCCTCAATCACGCTTGAAAGGATATCTATGCCTCAGCAGTCAGGAATAACTTTTATTTTATTTCAGGTTTTGCCGCTTATTGCGATCTTTTATTTTTTGATTATCCGGCCCCAGCGACAGCAGCAGAAGAAGGTCAAACAGATGCAGGATAATCTTAAGAAAAATGATGAAGTGATTACGTCTTCGGGAATTCATGGCTCAGTGGCCATTGTTAAGGAAAAGACCGTGGTGCTGCGGGTGGATGAAGGGACCCGCATTGAGTTCCTGAAAGAACATATTTCCTCAGTGACAAATAGTGAAGTCAAACCTGAGGTGGTGAAATGACCCCCGAATTGCGCAAACGTTTTATCATTATATTTGTAGTTATACTTGGATGTATAGCCTCCCTTATTCCTATCAAGAAACGCATCAATCTCGGCCTTGACCTTAAAGGCGGTATGCATTTGGTTTTAAAGGTTGAGAATGACAATCTTCCGACCGCCCAGGCCCGCGAAGATGCTGTTTTGAAATCCATGGAGGTATTGCGCAATCGTATTGACGGGTTGGGCGTGGGGGAAACCTTGCTTCAACGGCAGGGTGAAAACCAGATTTTATTGCAGCTGCCCGGTGTTACGGACCGTGATAAAGCCCTGAGCATGATCGGCCGTGTGGCGCGTTTGGAATTTCACCTGGTTGATGCGGATGAAGGCCATCTCAAAGATGCCGCGGCCGGTCACGTCCCTGACGGCGAAGAACTCATGATCGCCAAAAAAGAGGGTAATACTCCCATTTTGATCAATAAAGCCGTGGCCATGGGTGGGGAAGGCATTAAAGATGCGCGTGTTGATTTTGACCGCACCGGCTTGCAGCCTAAAATCACCATGGTTTTTAATGATAAGGGCAGTAAAGATTTTGGTGATTTGACCACCGCTCATGTGAACGAACGCCTGGCCATTGTCCTGGATAATGAAGTTCTCTCTGCCCCTAATATCCGGGAACCTATTTTAAGCGGGGATGCGGAGATCACCGGAGATTTTAAATTTGAAGAAGCCTCCCTGTTGGCCTTGGCCCTGCGGACCGGCGCTTTGCCTGTTCCCATGTCCATTGAAGAGGAACGCACCATTGGTCCTCTGTTAGGGAAGGATTCCATTGAAGCCGGCATCAGGGCAACGATTTTAGGCGGTATCCTGATTGTTTTCTTTATGTCAGTGTATTATTTAATCGGAGGCGTTATTGCCTCTGTGGCACTGGCGATCAATTTGCTGATGATCATGGGGAGCATGGGGCTTCTTAATATTCTCATGCCTGATTCCCAGGTGACCTTGACCTTGCCTGGCATCGCGGGTATTATCTTGACCCTTGGTATGGCTGTTGATGCGAACGTCCTTATCAACGAACGTATCCGTGAGGAACTTGATAATGGGAGGCCTTTGACAGCCTCCATTAACACCGGCTATAGTCGTGCCTGGTCCGCGATCCTTGACTCGCATGTGACTTCGCTTATCGCCGCCTTTTTTCTCTTTGTCTTTGGATCAGGCCCTATCAAAGGCTTTGCTATTACCTTATCCACAGGTTTGATCGCCAGTTTGTTTAGTTCTATTTATGTGACCCGCACCTTTTTCAATTGGCTGCTGGCCGCCAGAATGATCAAATCCTTGCCCATGATGCATATTTTGAGCAAAACCAATTTTAATTTCTTAAATAAGAAATATATTTGTTTTGCCTTCTCGGCAACTATTATCATTGCCGGTATGGTCGATTTCATGCATAAAAAGGAAGCTGCCTTCGGCATTGATTTTGCCGGCGGTCAGATCCAGGAATTTAAATTCGCCCATCCTATTACTGCAGACGGATTGCGCGGTCTTCTTAAGGAAGGAAAGGTCGAGAATGCCGTTATCCAGACCTTCCCCAACGCTCCTGACAATGTCATTATCAGGACATTGCAAGATACCCATGCAGAGGTGGCTGCCCTCCTAAAGAGTAAAATGCCGGATAATCCCTTCCAGGTCCTCCGTATCGAAAAGGTGGGGCCTGTCGTCGGCCAAGCGCTGCGCACCAAAGCCATTTATGCCATTATCGGGGCATTGCTGGGGATGCTTATTTATATCCGTATCCGGTTTAAGCATTTTGCGTTTGCGGCCGCGACGGTCGTGGCAATCTTTCATGATGTCTTGCTGACCTTGTCGCTGCTTATTCTCTTAGGCCGTCAGATTGACCTTCTGGTGGTCACGGCTATTTTGACCATCACCGGTTACTCGACCAATGATGCTATTATCATTTATGACCGCGTCCGGGAAAATGTACCCAAGATGCGCAATAAATCCCTGCCTGATGTCATCAACGAAAGTATCAACCAGACTTTGGCACGGACCGTGTTGACGACATTCATGACGACATTATCGGCCTTGTCCTTATATTTTGTCGGGGGAGAAGTGCTGAATACCTTTGCCGTTGTTTTGATCCGTGGTTTCCTGTTCGGGACCTATTCAACGGTCTGGATCGTCTCTCCGCTGTTCCTTTGGTGGCAGGGGAATAAGAAGTGGTAATAAAAGTAAGGGCCGAGCATGCTCGGCCCCTACAGGGTATCAGATGTTTAAGTCCCTTGAATTTTTAGTTGGCCAGAAGGTCAACATGGATGAAATTATTCAGACTCTCGTCGCCTTTGGGTATACCCGGGCGACGAAAGTCTTTAGGGAGGGCGAGTTTGCCCTGCGCGGCGGTGTGCTGGACATTTATCCGGCCAATTTTGAGATTCCCTTGCGTTTAGATATGGAGGACGATACTGTCCTTGCCATCCATGGTTTTGATCCCATCAGCGCGGAAAATATCGATGATCATACCATAGTCCTGGTTTTGCCCTTCAAGACATCTCCTAAGTCTGTTTTTTCCTCTGAAGTCCCCCTTAATAATTTCGTGGATATTGAGCAAGGTGATTATGTCGTCCACAACAATCACGGCATAGGCCGGTTTATCGGCGTTAAGGAATTTGATGTCAATGCCCAGAAAAAAGAACATCTCGTTATTGAATATAAAGATGGTGATAAGCTTTTTGTCCCTAAACATGATATTCATTTGGTGCAAAAATATGTTTCATTTACCAAACGCCCGGCCCGCATGCATAAGTTGGGGAGTAAGGAGTGGCTGGCGACCCGTCGGGCGGTTGAGAAGAAACTGAGGCTCTTGGCGGCCGAGCTCTTGCGTACTCAGGCGTTACGGGCCCAATTAGCGGGGTTTGCCTTTTCTCAAGATAATGAGTGGCAAAAGGAATTTGAAGCCAAGTTTCCTTACAAGGAGACCCCGGATCAATTAAAAGCCACGATGGAAACCAAGGCGGACATGGAATCGCCGAGGCCCATGGATAGGCTTATCTGCGGGGATGTCGGGTATGGCAAGACAGAAGTCGCCATGCGTGCCGCTTTTAAAGCTGTCATGGACCATAAGCAGGTGGCCATTTTAGTCCCTACGACGATTCTAGCGGAGCAGCATTACTATAATTTCAGCAAGCGACTGGAAGGTTTTCCCATTAAGGTGGGCATGCTTTCCCGTTTTCGTACCAAGCTTGAACAGAAAATGATTGTCAAAGAAACAGCGGAGGGCAAGGTTGATATTGTGATTGGCACTCACCGGCTGCTTTCTAAGGATGTGGCTTTTAAAGACCTGGGACTGGTCATTATCGATGAGGAACAGCGATTTGGCGTCAAATCCAAAGAAAAATTGAAACATTTCAGGTTATTGGCAGATGTGATGACATTAACAGCGACCCCGATTCCCCGCACCTTATACATGGCGCTTTCAGGGGCCCGTGATATGTCCGTCATCTCAACACCTCCGACGAACCGTTTAGCTGTCCAGACCCAGATCATTGGCTATGATGAGGAAACGATCCAGGACGCCATCCAACGGGAACTGGGGCGCAAGGGCCAGGTATTTTTTCTGCACAACCGTGTCGATAACATTGATACCATGGCCAATAGCATTAAAAATCTCGTTCCCCAGGCCAGGCTGGCTGTGGGACACGGACAAATGAGCGGTCGCCTTTTGGAAGAAATTATGTTAAAATTCCTTAAACACGAGATTGATATATTGGTCTGTACGACGATCATCGAATCCGGTATTGATGTGCCTATGGCCAATACGCTGATCGTTAACCGTGCGGATAAATTCGGGTTGGCAGATCTACATCAACTGCGTGGGCGGGTCGGACGTCTCGATCTGCAGGCCTATGCTTATTTTATCGTGCCAAGAAGAGAGCTTCAATCCGAGATTACGCGGCAGCGCCTTAAGGCCATTGAAAAGCACAGTGATTTGGGGGCTGGATTTCATATTGCTTTTGAAGATCTTCAAATTCGCGGTGCCGGCAATTTATTAGGTTCCCAGCAGCATGGGTTTATCACCAGCATTGGCTTTGACCTTTACTGCCGTTTGCTTAAGGAATCCATCGAACATCTAAAAAAAGAGGTGCAAATAAAACATGAAGCGCAACCTGCAAAATCTTAGAATATGGCCATTTCCGAATAGTGGCGTGGGGGTCCTTTTACTCATGGGATTTTTGTTTTTAACACCTTCGGTTTATGCCGCCAGTTCATCCACGGATGCCATCATCGCCATCGTCAATGACGATGTCATTACCTTAAAAGATTTGCGTCAATATGTGGCAGGTATTGCCAGCCAGCTCAGGGTGGAGAACAAAACGCCTCAGGAAATCCAGAAAATTATGGGTGATTACGAGCAAAAGGGCCTGGAAAAACTAATAGAGGATAAGTTGATCCTGGCCGCTGCTAACGATAAAGGCATTGAGGTCCGCGATGATATCGTCGATAAACGGTTAAAGGAAATTAAAGACAGGTATCCCACCGAGAATGATTTTATAAACGCGCTTAATACCGAAGGAATGACGGTCAGCGATCTGCGTCAGAAATTAACAGATCAATTAAAGGTTAAATATGAAGTGGACATGGAAGTGCGGGACAAAATATTCGTCAATCCCCAGGATGTCACTGATTATTATAATAAGCACATGGTTGAGTTTAATCGTAAGCCAATGGTCAATTTACAATCCATCTTTGTTTCCTTTGATAAACATAACAAACAGGAGGCGCAAAGCCGGGCTGATGAGGCACGATCGCGCATGCTGGCGGGAGAGGATTTTGACACTATTTTTAAGGAATATTCAGATGGATCGTCGGTGGGTGAGGTCGAACAGGGGCAGATGGTGGATGCCGTGGAGAATGTCGTTTTTGGTTTAAAACTTGAGGAAGTTTCTGACCCTGTGCAGGTTGAGAATGGCATTTATGTCTTTAAGGCCATAGGGATCTCACCTGGCAAGCAACAAACCCTGCCCGAGGTCAAAGACCAGATTTATGGGAAAATATTGGATGATCAGTTTCAGGTTAATTTCAACCAATGGGTCCAGAAACTGCGCGATAAAGCCTATGTCGAGATCAAATAAGAAGATCGTTATCACCATGGGTGACCCTTTGGGGATCGGCCCTGAGGTGGTCCTAAAAGCCCTGGCGCACAAATCACTTCTTGCCCAGGGCCGTTTTATTATCATTGGTGATCAGAAAAAGTTGGGTGGACTTCACTCATCGGTAGAAGTAGTAGATGTGCCCTACAAAGAAGCCGGTGAAGGGTCGCTTAAATTTTTAGATAAAGCCATTGCCTTGATCAAAGCAGGGGATGCGCATGTCCTTGTAACAGCGCCATTGTCCAAAGAATCAGTCAGCTGCTATTCTAAGAATTTTGTCGGCCATACGGAATATTTGGCTGCGGCCTTTGGGATTAAGCATTTTGATATGATGTTTATTGCAGACCAGATGCGTCTGACAATTGTAACTCGCCATGTCCCTTTAAAGGATGTGCCCAAATTAATTACAAAGAGGACTGTCTATAATTCAATTGATTTGATGGTACAGGTATTAAAAGAGAAATTCAAAATTAAAAATCCTAAAATTGCCGTGCTTGGCCTAAACCCTCACGCCGGCGAAGGAGGCCTTTTAGGTACTGAAGATCAAAAGCATATCCTTCCGGCTATTCGTACAGCCGTTTCCCAAGGCATCAATGCCAAGGGTCCCCTGCCCGCAGATACTTTTTTTGCTTTTAAACCCGACCGGAATCCCTACGATGGTATTATTGCAATGTACCATGATCAAGGCCTGGCCCCTCTTAAGGGAATGTATATGAAGAATCTAGTCAATTTTACCGCCGGGCTGCCCTTTGTCCGCACTTCTCCAGCGCACGGCACCGCCTTTGATATCGCGGGAAAAAACAAAGCAGATCCATCTTCCATGATCTCAGCCATCACACTCGCCTGTGAACTTTCCTAGAGGTGTCAACTCAGTGATGAAGAAATCTCAAAGACTTCTCTTTAGTCCCAAAAAGCACTTAGGCCAGAATTTTCTGACAGATCCGGGTATTCAGCAAAAAATCATTCAGGCCTGTGAGCTTAGCTCCAAGGATGTGATTGTCGAAATCGGTCCTGGGCAAGGTGTTTTAAGTCTCCTGATTGCGCCTTTGGTCAAGAAATTAGTTTGTGTTGAAACGGACCGTGATTTAATTGGACCTTTGCAGGGGGCCTTACCTGCCTCCGTTGATATCGTGCATGCTGATTTCCTCAAATGGGACATGGGGCATCTGCCAGAAGGGGCCAAGGTCATTGGTAATATTCCTTATTATATTTCCACTCCAATCATCGAAAAACTGATCAATGATAGAATCAAATTTTCTGTCGCTTTTTTAACGGTGCAATTGGAGTTTGGACAAAGGCTGATCGCAAAGCCCGGAGGTAAGGATTATGGTTCGCTCAGCTGTTTTGCCCAGTATTATGCGGATATAAAGATGCTTTTTAAGATCAAGAATTCTTGCTTTAAACCAGCTCCTAAAGTGGATTCATGCTTTATACGTTTGACGATGAGGTCCCAAGCGGAAAAACAGGCTTCTGATGAAGGGTTTTTGTTTAAACTCATTCAAACGGCTTTTCAACAGAGGCGGAAGAATATAGTCAACTCTCTTAGGGCCAAGGTCAGCAAAGAAAAGCTTGAAGAATCTCTTCAAGCCTTGGGCATCGATCCCAATGCCCGCGCGGAAAACCTGACTTTGTCGAATTACATCGACCTTTCCAATAGGCTTATGTTATAATTTTTACCGTCATCTTGAGCACGCGGCGAAGGATCTTAAGAGGTCTTAAGATTCTTCACTTCGTTCAGAATGACGGCGTTTATTTTTAATAATGACGGACGGCCAGCGAGGAGATTAAATTGGAAAAACGCGTATATTATCACGACACTGATGCCGGAGGCATTGTCTATTACGGGCAGTATCTCTGCTATTTGGAAGAAGCACGCACGGAATTCCTGGAAAAAAGGGGGCTCACGGTCGAAGAGTTTAAAGAACGCGGTTTTCTTTATGTGGTGCGTCAGTGCAACATCAGCTATCGTTCACCTGCCCGCTATGGGGACACGCTCCTTTGCGATGCTAAATTAAAGAAAATGGGGGCATCCCAATTGGTTTTTGACCAAACGGTCCATCATAAGAAGGAGGGACGTTTGATTGTGGAGGCCGAAGTTTCCCTTGTCTGTCTAAACAAAGATTTTAAACCCACCGCCATCCCTGATGATTTAAAAAACAGATTATCCAAATGATTCTTTTGAATTTGTGTGTAGAGACGCCATTTATGGCGTCTCTTTGGATGTGCAGGGCACGGTACGCTTAATTCTTGTATTGAGACGCCATAAATGGCGTCTCTACGATTGTGGTAGAGGAGGGGAGTTTATCATGAAGATAATGCCGTTAATTCTTTTGGTTATAGTTTTTAACCTCTCAGTCATTTCACTAAGTGTCGCCCAACCCGCATCCTCTCTCTCTCAATCCGACAATCACTTCGCTGTTGATTTGTACTCTAGACTTGATTCAACCACAGGGAATGTCTTTTTTTCGCCTTACAGCCTCTCAAGCGCGTTGAGTATGACCTACGACGGGGCCCGTGGCGAAACGGCCCAGGAGATGCAGGCTGTTTTGCATCTTAATGCCAATGATATTTCAAGACGTGACGAGATATCCGCGTTTATCCAAGAGATCAATGCTCCTGATAAATCCTACGCGCTTTCCGTAGCTAATGCCATTTGGGCGCAAAAAGCCTATCCATTCAAGGATGACTATTTGAATTTAGTTAAGACAGTTTATTTTGGCCAAGCACGCAACTTAGATTTTATTGCTGATCCGGAGTCTTCGCGCCAGACGATCAATGAATGGGTTGCCAATCAAACCAATGATCGTATTCATAATTTGTTGCCTGCGGGAAGTATTAAATCGGACACGCGATTAGTTTTAACCGACGCGGTGTACTTCAAAGGAAAATGGGAGATTCCGTTCAATAAAATGTTAACGAAACCAGATTCTTTTTGGCTCACCCCCGAACAGTCGGTCCAGGTTGATATGATGGAAGTGCAGGGTAAGTCTTTTGGTTATACTGAAAATGACGAGGATCAAGTGTTGAAGCTTGATTATCAAGGTAATGACCTTTCTATGGTCATTATTTTATCGCGCGCCAGGGACATTCAGGGTTTGGAAAAGTCTTTGACCGAGCCAATATTGACCCAATGGCAAGGGAGAATGGTAAGACAGGCAGTAAACGTTTTTCTGCCTAAATTCAAATTTGATTCCAATTATCAGCTAAAGAGCGTTTTGAGTGACATGGGCATGAGGCTGGCATTTGACCAGCACGACGCTGATTTTTCAGGCATGGCCGTTTTAAAGCCTGATGAAAGGCTCTACATAGATCAGGTTTATCATAAAGCTTGGATTGACACGGATGAGCAAGGAACAGAGGCGGCAGCAGCGACAGGGGTCGGCATGTTCAGGGCCACCGCCATGCCCATGGCATTCCCACCAAAAGAATTCCGCGCTGACCATCCATTTATATTCTTGATCCAGGACAATAAAACCGGTCACGTTTTATTTATGGGACGGGTGGCTGATCCAAGGGAAAGTAACTGATTCATAACGATAGTGAATCAACAATCCCTTGTTTTTCCCCTTCATTGATGATAGTATTTTGCCTATGTCTATTTCTAAGGAAGATGTTAAATATATCGCTGCATTAGCACGGATTGACGTGCCTGACGATAAACTGGAGGGGTTGACCCAGAGTTTGGGGGCGATCGTGCAATATGTTGAGCAGTTGCAAAAGCTTGATGTGGAGCATGTTAAGCCTACCAGCCATGCGGTGCCTGTGGGGAACGTCTGGCGTCAGGACATGGTCAAACCTTCATTAACGAATAAGGAAGCCTTGGGCCTTGCCATTGAGGCCAAAGACGGTTCCTTTAAAGTGCCTTTAGTCATCGAATGAGCCCGCATCAACTGACTGCCCACGCCTTGTTAGACCTCATCAAATCCCGGCAAATAATGCCCAGGGACGCGTATCTTGATGTCATCAAGCGAATCAACGCGGTTGATCCTAAAGTCAAAGCGTATGTGCACATGGCCCACCAAGAGCCGGACTTTGGCGGACAGATGCCGGTGCCCATTGCTATCAAAGATAATTTATGTACGAAAAATGAAGAGATTACCTGCGCATCCCGCATTTTAAAAGGTTTTCGTTCTCCCTACGATGGGGGTGTTATTGAACGCATTAAGAAAAGCGGGGGGGCTATTTTAGGGATTGTGAACATGGATGAATTTGCTTTTGGTTCTTCCTGCGAAACATCCTGCTATGGCCCCACCTTTAACCCCTGGAATTTAGCCTGCGTTCCCGGCGGCTCCAGTGGGGGAAGTGCCGCGGCTGTGGCTGCGGATGAAGCCATGTGGGCGCTGGGTTCAGATACAGGCGGTTCTATCCGTCAGCCGGCGTCTTTTTGCGGTATTGTGGGTTTAAAGCCGACCTATGGCCGTGTCTCGCGCTATGGCCTTATTGCGTTTGCCTCAAGCCTAGATCAAATCGGGCCTTTGACTAAGGATGTGCGGGATTGCGCTTTACTGATGAATATTATTTCCGGATATGATGAACGCGATTCCACATCCGTCAATGACCCGGTGCCGGATTATACCAAGGCCTTGGTCAATGATGTGCGTGGTCTTAAGATTGGTATCCCTAAGGAAGCTTTTGTTGATGGTCTTGACCCTGAAGTCCGCCGATCCGTTGAAGAGGCTCTTAATGTTTTGAAAAAATTAGGGGCCGTCATTAAAGAAGTATCATTGCCGCATACACCTTATGCGGTCGCCACGTATTATATTGTAGCCACTGCCGAAGCCAGTTCCAATTTGGCGCGTTTCGATGGTGTCCGTTATGGCTTGCGTAAGCAGCCATCAAAAGTGCGTAAAAATGCCCTGGTTGACATGTATGAAGAAACACGTTCCCAAGGTTTTGGTGATGAAGCCAAGCGTCGTATCATGCTTGGTACCTATGCCTTGTCCTCAGGCTATTACGATGCTTACTATTTGCGTGGCCAAAAAGTGCGTACCTTGATCAAAAATGACTTAGATGAGGTTTTTAAAGACTGTGACGTCATCATGACCCCCACAAGCCCGACGGTGGCTTTTAAGGTGGGAGAAAAGGTCAGCGATCCCTTAAGCATGTACCTGTCTGATATTTATACGATCCCAGCAAACTTAGCAGGCATTCCGGCCATTTCCATCCCGTGCGGATTTTCTAAAACCGGGCTGCCTATTGGCTTGCAATTGATGGGTAAGGCTTTTGATGAAGAAATGTTATTGCGTGTTTCATATACGTATGAGCAGAATACTGAATGGTATTTGAAAAAACCGAATCTTTAAATTGATACAAAAATAAGAATGCAGCGGGTGGATCGGGCTTGATGTTAAGGAGCGCACGGCAACTGCTCAAGTCATCTATTATTGGGAAACTCCTTTTCTGGCCGCTGATAGGGTCGAAATTCGCCAAGAGGAGCACCTTAACATCAAGACCGAGACAGGACCCGCTCCACCAGAGATTGTGCATATGATTCAATTCGAAACAGTCATAGGACTTGAAGTCCATTTGCAGTTAAGCACAAAGACGAAGATATTCTGTTCTTGTGCTAATCAATACGGCTGCGCCCCGAATACCAATGTCTGTCCGGTATGCTTAGGGCTTCCAGGCACATTGCCTGTCTTAAATCATCAGGCCCTTCTCTACGGCATCAAGGTCGGCCTGGCGCTTAATGCCGAGATCAATTCCTTTATCAAATTCGACCGAAAAAATTATTATTATCCTGACTTGCCTAAGGGATACCAAATTTCCCAATTTGATTTTCCAGTGGCCAAGGATGGTTTTTTGAAAATTAAAAGCGGCAATCAGGAAA
>CAZKUL010000095.1:0-11350 GCA_964555945.1 uncultured Planctomycetales bacterium | reverse complement strand
ATAGGTGTTGCCAGTCAATGGTACGGCTGTGCCGTCAACCATCAATGTCGTCGTATAACCCGCATTAGGGATGATGGTAAATGTTTGGTTAGCCCCATAATTAACATTTACTGTTCCGCTAGGACTGATTGTACCGCCTGTAGTTGCACTGGCGGTGATGGTCTCGGTTTGTAAGCTGAAGGTAGCCGCTAGTGAATGGGCCTTTGTTACATTACTTAAGGCATAGGTGTTGCCGGTCAATGGTACGGCTGTGCCGTCAACCTTCAATGCCGCAGTATAACCCGCATTAGGGGTGATGATAAATGTTTGGTTGGCTCCGCAATTAACATTTACTGTTCCGGAAGGACTGATCGCACCGCCATTATCGGCGCTGGCTGTTAAAACGTACGTTTGCGGTGAGAAATTCGCCCTTACTTTGGTCGCGGCCGTAATAGTGATGAGGCAAGGACTGGTTGTGGCTGTGCATGTGCCCGCGGCTGATCCGGTAATGGTCCAGCCGGAGAAAGTTGAACCAGTTGCGGCAGCTGCTTGTAAAGTAACGGGTGTGCCGGAATTAAGCGGTGCACTGCAGAGAGTTGCACCGGTATTGACCCCGCAATTGATAAAATTACTGGAGGCAGTAGTGGACCCAAACACCATCCCAAAGCCATTGCCAGCGTTGGAAACTGTCAGAGAATAAGTAGATGTTGGACTAGAATATTGATAGGCACCCATATCAATATCACCAGCGGAATGGGCTATTCCAGCCAGATCATCCAGGGGATATCCATAATCACTGGTTCCAGCAAGAATGGCAGGGCTTCCTGCCTGAAGCGTAAAATTATTTACGCTTGGATCCACAAATTTTGGATCCTGGCCCAGTATGTTGCCCTGTGCAGCGCTCATAGTGCTCCCAGATCCCGATAACATGGTAGATGCCTGACCTACCGTGCCGTTAAAACTCAGATTATTGTGCCAGTTATTGTTGGTATTTGAACCATTGGTCGAATTATCCATCAAGGACACGTTGGGAGCGCTCCATGTATTTGTTACCTGCAGTGCAACGGCAATATTGTTGACAAAAGTATTGTTTGCTCCATTGACGGCATTGATTTCCCCGCGCCAGGTGCCGAGGCCTACGGGATCAAGCTCATTGCCCCTGAATGTGTTGTTGCGCGCCGTGACATTGTCACTTGAATACACATGGAGACCGGCACCCCCATTGCCAAACACAAGATTGTTCTCTACAAGGGTCTGTGGGGCATAAGCGCCATATTTGCTGCCATCTTCCGTATTACGGAAATCATCAATGATGATGCCATTGCCGTTGCAATGAATGGGGTGCCCGTCGCCTACTTCGGCATTATTAAAAACAATGTTATTACTGATGATATTATGGAAACCGGGTGCTGTGTCCGAGGCAACAGCCTGCCAGGTACTGATCCCGCTGACTTCATAGGGAGAGGTATTGGCATTGCCAAAAACAATATTGCCTTCAACCGTCAGGTAGTCCGTGTGTACAGCGCCAACACCTGCTCCGCCATGATTGGCTAAAATATTGTTGATGATCTTCATATGGTCGCCTGGAGCGCCATAGGAATTAGACACAACGCCGCTTTCGACCGATCCAGGGATGACCTGACCTATTAGATTAAACCCGTCAACAACGATAAAATGTTCTTGATCAAAGCGAAAATCATTATCAGAGGCATTGGATGCATTAGCTGCCGGTATTTGTATTGTCGCGCCATGTGGCATTATCGAGCGAAAAACCAGATAACCATTAGGAGTATCACTGCTGCCGCTTAAGTTGCTGGCATAATTATAGCCAACATAGGTGCCAGGTTGGACATTGACGCAAACACCCCCATGGGTGCCACCCATGGATTTTAAGGTTGAGATGGCATGTGAGATGGTCAGCCATGCGCTAGCGGGTGTTGTCCCATCATAGGTATTACTGCCGTTGGTAGACACAAAATAATTGGTAGTACAACTGTAGGGGGGAGCAATATAAGGAACACTTGGTACGGAAACCAGGATTGGGACAATGATCGGTGAGGAACTGTTTCCGTTCGCAGTCATGGTCAAGGTCAGGTTTATCAGATGCCCAGCGGCACATGAAGGGGATATAGAAAATTGAAAAGGTGAACTTTTATTGTCAACATTTTGGGATACTGAAATATTGCCATAAGTCGCAGTACCTTGGTTAATGGTGACACAGGCGTCTGAAGAGGCCAAGGTAACAGAAGCATTTAAAGCGGTTTGGTTGATAGCTGTAACGGCAGCAATGAGACCAAAGGTCCCGCCTGGATTAAAAACACCATTAGTATTGCCTGAAAAATTTGTGCTAACCAACTCTAGAGCAGTTGTGGGGGTAGAGGCAGCGCTACTTGTGTTGTTATTATCTAGGTTTAATGAGGTTAGAAGTGCGCCTACACTAATAATAAGCCAGGCTCTTGCTATATTTGAAATGTTTCTCATGTGACTCTCCCTTTTTGCTCTGCACCTTGACCAAAAATAAAAACCTGAACATTTCTCAAAGAATCCGGAGATGCGTTCAGGTTAAGAAAATGCATGGAGTACCCTTAGCAGCTCGACTACCATGCCATGCACCGTATGGTACAAGGTTTAGGTTCGATCCTTTGCGTCGCCAGTTTTCACTGGTTTTGCCTTCTATCTTCAAGCGTAACATATTTTCTTTTTTTGTCAATTTTTTCCCTTGGAATAATTACATAAACCAATTAATTTGAATAGTTTATGACTTTGTTAAGAATAAAAAATGTGTCCAGTCTCCCTGTGTGGCTCTGTGAGTTTAATATTGATTTTCCTTGTAGAAGATAGCAGAAATTGGTATAGTTCTCCGGCAAGGTAAGAATCGCCAAGCCCATAAATGTCATGCTATGGGATTAAGTTGATATGTATAAAAAAATTTACTCAAAATTCTTTATTCTTCTGTTCTTCATGTCATTCTTAACTCAAATGGCTAACGCCGTGAGTGATTCATCAACAGAAAGTGGGGACGCGCAAGATCAATCAGCTTTCCCTTTTGACAAGCCATGTTTAAAATTTGATAAATCAAATTTCCAAGTAGGACAGCCATTGCTGGATGTTATGGTAGCTGGCGACTTTCCACAGTATTGTGTTCTTTATTCATTATCAAAGTATCAAGTTAAACAAAAAAGGGATGACGGGTATTTTCTGTCGGGTTCAAAGTTAGATCCTCAGCATGCCGATGCGACCACTGTTTTTCTTAAAAGTAATATGGCCTATCAACCGCATCAACTGTTAGCTGGTCATGCCACTGGTGCGTTAAAACCGGATGGCCAATGGGCTTATTTTATTGGTGGAGAAAGATTTGCCATGGTAAATGGGACTGATAAAGAGTATTATGTTTTTCAAGAGATAGATTTTTGAGTGTTGATGATGATTAAGGGGAGCAATTTATGGATAAAAAGAAGAGAAAAAATATATTAGTGCCAGGCGGAGCGGGTTACATTGGCTCCCATATGACCCGGTTGTTGGCCTCCGAGGGATACGTACCGGTGGTTTTTGACAATCTTAGTACCGGCAACAGAAAATTTGTTGGCAAAGGCGTTCCTTTTATCAAAGGCGATCTCTGCCTGCCCAAGGCTATTGATAAGGTCTTCAAGAAATACGCTATTGACGCGGTGATCAATTTCGCAGGGTCGATTGTCGTTCCGGAATCCGTTGAGGACCCTTTGAAATATTATCATAATAATCTTTTTGGCATGGTCAATTTGCTTGAAGCGATGCGGAAGAATAAGGTCAATACGATTATTTTTTCATCAACGGCCGCCGTCTACGGAAATTCTAAAAAAGGGCTGATCACAGAACAAGAGCCTCTGGGGCCTGCTAATCCTTATGCCAGGACCAAGCTCATGATCGAGCAGATATTGGCAGATGCCCACGCGGCTTATGGTTTGAAATATATGGTCCTGCGCTATTTTAATGTGGCCGGCTCCCATCCTGTGGCGGACATCGGTATCAATTTAAATAAGCCGACACATTTAATACCCAACGTCATGAAGGTAGCTCGTGGCCGAAAATCCCATTTGGAGGTTTTTGGCACGGATTATGATACGCCTGATGGCACCTGTATCAGGGATTACATTTATATCATGGATTTATGCCGGGCCCATCTTTGCGCGCTTTTGGCCTTAGACCATGGATTAAAGTGCGATACATTTAATTTAGGATGCGGTTTGGGTTTTTCGGTCAAGCAGGTGATTGCCATGGCCGAAGAAGTGACCGGCAAACGCATTAAAACCATTATCTCCAAACGCCGCAAAGGCGATGTCCCAAAATTGGTCGCCAGCTTCCAGAAAGCCCACCGCATCCTCAAATGGAAACCTCAAGCTACCTTAAGAGAAATCCTCCAAACAGCCTGGGATTGGGAGAATAGAAGCGCATTGGCATAATTCTTCGGTGCGTGTTAAACTTTGTTCAATCATGAAAAGAATTGTTTCTATATTTACCCTCTTGTGTTTTTTAACGGCAAGTGGGACAGGAAATAGTGTTGTCTATGGCCAGGCCATAGCGTTACCTGTCCCAGGCACAATGGTCAATTTAAGCCCTGCGTTTGATCCTGTGTTAATCAAGGGATTGAAAATCCATCCTGAAAATCCGTTCCTGTTCGATTTTATCATTGATACCGGCAGTGGGCCTGATCTCTCTGAGAGGGCTTCTTCTGGCGTCATTGCGAGCGAAGCGAAGCAAACTCTAAAACGAGAATCCACAAAACTCATCAAATATTTCCTTGCGGCCATGACGGTGCCTGAAAAAGATTTGTGGGTCAATTTGTCCCCATACGAAAAACACCGCATGATAGCCCCTAACCTGGGAGAAACAGCCATGGGATCGGATATGCTGGCCCAGGATTATATCCTCAAGCAATTGACCGCTTCCTTAATATATCCGGAAAAGGACCTGGGCAAAACATTTTGGGACAAGGTGTACGCCAAAGCCCGGTTGCTCTACGGGACCGCAGAAATTCCCGTCAATACTTTTAATAAGGTATGGATTGTGGCGGATAGGGCTGATGTCTTTGAACGGAACAATACAGCCTTCGTCGCAGGTGCCCACTTAAAAGTGATGCTGGAAGAAGATTATTTAGCAAAAGAAAAGAATGAACAACCCCGAAGCCAGCCAGGGGACATGTTCATGTCAGAATTACAAAGAACAGCGAAGCGTTGTCCCCAAGCCCATTGCCAAGCTAGAGAAGCCATGAATGTGAAAGCACCCCAGGGCAATCACTTCATCGCCTCACCAGGTGCCCATGCCCTTGCCTCTCAACTCATCCGCCAAATCATCCTTCCTCAAATTGAAGAAGAAGTCAACAGAGGCGAGAACTTTGTCCCCTTAAGGCAGATGTTCTATGCGATCATCCTGGCCAGCTGGTATAAAATGTCACTTAAACATGCCATGCTTACTCAGATTTATGGCAATCAAAACAAAACCAAGGTAGGCATCAATCAGCAAGACCCCAAAGCCAATGAAGACATCTTTAACCGTTATTTGCAAGCTTATAAAAAAGGCGTCTTTAACTATATTAAAGAAGAATCGTTGGTTTCATCCGATAGTGACGATAAAGGCGCGATCAAAATTCCCCGCAAATATTTCTCAGGGGGTTTAGATATTTTTCAAGGCAAAAACCCCGCTCAATTGATCCACACGGTCAGGAATATGGATATGGCCATGGCTGAGCAGTCCGATCATTTTCTAGAGGTCCAGGCAGCAATATCGGTTGTTGGGCCACAGAATATTAAGAATTCATATGGAGAGGCTGTTCCTGGAGAAGAAAAGGGGTATGCATTTACAGTAAGAATGGTAAATCATGGCAAAGCTCAGGGGCAGGAAGAGAACAAGTCCTATAAAATAGGATTAAGAATATATCGAAATGGAAATAAGGAGACATTGACTGCCGTATTATATGAAGACAATGGTCATTTTCATCTACATGAAATATGCCAGGTATTCGTTACCCAAAATCCAACTGTGATCAAAGGTGTTTTAGCAAGGGCGGATCATTTTTCGTGGGAATTTATAAATCCTTTGGCTGCTCATTTGGCAAACTCATCTGAAAATCTCATTGGATTTGTCCATGAGATCATGGATGAATTTAAACGGCAGACAATAGGAGAAGAACAGTTGGAAAGGCAGCAGAGAGTAGATTATGGTATCGAACAAGGCATTTTTCCTGTTATGGAATTTGATGCCAGTGGAAAAAAATATGGATTAGCTTTTAAGAAATACCTCAAAGGAAGCTGGGAAATTTTGACAGCGGTTTTAACGAATAATGCTGAAGGCCCGGTGACAGAAGTAATGATCAGTCGCGATAGAAAAATAAATGACGAATATATTCAAGGGGCCAAACGTTCCTTGGAACCATTGAGGTCTGCCTTGGTCGATTTTTTAGGGATTCCAGTGCATCAACAATATCAACAGTTGGGAGACTTCCTTTATGGACATATCCATGCATTCCGGGGAGCTTCTTGGGCAGAAAAGGCCCGGGCTTTGAATTATATTGCCACTCAAATTAAAATAACAGCAACATCTAAATTTGTAATTTTATTTATAAAAAACGCAGAGTCAGAGAGTGTTGGTATTCCTTTGTTGAATTATTATTATCTTAAGATTAGGAATGATGTGGGGGCGTGGATAAGAAATACTTTTGTAGAACGAGTTGGAACAAAAGCATTGGATATAATCCCCTATTCAGTAAAAAATGAGAGTGAAATGATGGATTTGAATAAGGAATTTGTTAAATATCTTAAATATTGGATAGATACTGAAAAGGCCTTTTTAGAGTCATCACAAAAAACTCCTTCACAGCAGGAGATAGATTTGCGCAAAGCCCTGTTTTCTCATGTAATGGTCGATGGTCAAGGGCATGTGGTCATCTCCGCGGCTGGCTATGGTCAAGGTGTCCGACATCAATCAGAGTTGGAAATACCAGTTGTTAAGGAAGCGTTAGAACAAATTTTGGCACAGATTGAAAAAAGAGAAGGAGCAATAGAAAATCCTTATACCAGGCGCTCAAGAGGGTTTTTACGTGTCATTCCCAATACAATGACTTCGGTTCAAAGGGACTTATTATTGGTTTTAGCCAATGCCTGTAATTTGAAAATTAATTTTGATATAGTTAACGGATGGGTCCAGCCGTCTGTTGGGGTATATTTGGGAGATCAAAACGCGGAGTATGTCGCCAGACGCCTGCAGCGGGCTATTAGTTATCTAAAGGAAATTATCTCTAAAGATCAGGGAGATGAGCAATCGGTATTGGATGAAGGGGATAGAACCCAAGAGCTGGAAGATCGAATTGAAATTTATGATGAATATTTAAGAAATATACTTGAAACAATCGAATATGCCCATGCCGACTCGAAAACAGTTTTGGAGGATGTTACAGAATTAACGCATCAGGCCATAGAGATTGAAGCGCAAATTCAAGTCGCTTTTGAGCAATTGGATGCCAAAATAAAAAAAAGTGAAGAATATTTAGCGCGACAGAAATTTCTGCATGATTTGGTGGAAGCAAATAACACGCATTTAGCAACAGCTCTTGAAGACATTAAGGCTGCTGTCGGAGGATCGAGACTCGCTTTGGCTCAAGCTGAGGCACACGTTCAAGACGTCAGATCTACGGTAGATAGGTTAAAGGAAGCTTTAGAACTAGTCAGAAAAGAACTTGGAAAAAGAAAAATTTTTTCATTGAAGGATGGTTCAGGGACTCCAGGTTCTTTGCCAGGTACAGTTAGTCCCAAACCTGTAGCGCAACGTGCGGCGCTTGGGAGTGTTGTTTTTCCAATATCATTTACTGCTGAGTCAATAGGAAGAAGTACTATTGCCATAGTAGGTAATTTTGTTTTATCTGAATCCTCTAAAAACCAATTCCGTGAAAGAAAAGTTGGTGTCATCTCGTTTCCAAATGATAAAAAAGGTATCCTAGATCTCAGGGAACACCTGAACAATCTTGCCGGTATCATTTGTACCTATTCAGACAATGGGATCGGCCTTTATATCTCTTTACGGCAAGATGTGGGGGCTCTTAATGTGCCGTTTTTTATGCCAACTCAACTAGATGTTCGTAAGGTCGATGCTCAATTACGAAGTAATTTTAAAGGGGCAAAAATCCATGAAATGACGTTCATACCTTTTACTGGAGACAGGATCTCTTTGGAACAAGAAACGTTGAATGCCATGGAAAGAGTGATCCCCACATGGGAATACGACCGCGCCCAGGCAGTTTTAAACGGGGGAATTGATTTGAGTCATAATCACATGTATATCTCCAAAGACGGTCAAGGCGTATATACGCGTTTTGATCCTGCCATGATTGCCCGCATTAAACGCGATGGTTTTGATGGTCTGGAATTTCATATCCAGTCCATTGTCCCCATAACTGACCTGCCCATGCTCCTGGGTCTTCAATCGCGTTTCAGAAGAAATTTCATTGCAAAAACGTAAGTCTTTGTTATAGTAAATGTTCAATTTAACCCGATGGCCGCCTTTGAGGGCATGAGGTTTCAGATCAAAGGTTGGTTGTAAATCAAAAAGTCCCGCCCTGACCTGGTTGTCGATACAAACCGCCGGTGGGATACAGAAGAGAGGAAGTAAAAGTTTATGGCTACAGAATTAATCAAGAAGTTGTTGGAAGCGGGTGTGCATTTTGGTCATCAAAGCCGTCGCTGGAACCCCAAGATGAAAAGATTTATTTTCGGGGAACGCGGCGGCATTTACATTATTGACCTTGAGAAGACTGTTGACCGCCTTAACGCGGCCCGTGACGCCATCCGTGACGTTGCGGCCAAAGGTGGTAAGATATTGTTTGTGGGTACCAAGAAACAAGCCCAACAGGTCATTGAAGAAGAAGCCCTGCGCGCGGAAATGTTTTATGTGAAAAACCGCTGGATGGGCGGTCTCTTGACCAATTTGGAAACTGTCAAGAAGTCCGTTCGCAAATTGATTGATATCGAAAAGATGGAGACCAACGGCACAGTCGGCCGGTTGACCAAAAAAGAAGCCTCATTATTAATGAAGGAAAAAGACCGTTTGATCAGGGACCTGGGTGGTATCCGTGAAATGGGTGTTCCCCCTCAAGGCATTTTTATCGTTGATACCAAAAAGGAAGAGATTGCCGTTGCGGAAGCCAATCGCCTAGGTATTCCTGTTTTTGGGCTGATCGACACTAATTCCGACCCTGATCTGATTCAATATCCCATTCCCGGCAACGATGACGCTGTTAAATCCATTAAGTTTATCGCAGGTTTGATGGTAGACAGCGTTATAGAAGGCCGTAAAGAATATTTAGCAGGAAAAAAAGTGCAGCATGAAGTCCAGGCACAAGTAGTGACGGTTTAAATTTAGAGGAGATAGATATGATGGCATCTAGTACGGATGATATTAAGCGCTTACGGGAAGAAACTTCCTGCGGCATTATCGATTGCAAGAAAGCCTTGGAAGAGGCTAAAGGGGATTTTAACAAAGCCAAGGAGCTCTTGCGCAAACGCGGCCTGGAAATGGCCGCAAAAAAGAGCGATCGCGTGGCCAAGGAAGGCCGTGTGGAGGCATACATCCATCATGGCAACAAGATCGGCGTTGTTGTTGAAGTCAATTGCGAGACCGATTTCGTGGGGCGCAATGAAGATTTTATTAAATTCACGAAGGATGTGGCCATTCATATAGCCGCTTTAAATCCTAAGTACATAAAGAAGGAAGATGTCCCTGCCGATGTATTGGCCAAAGAAACAGATAAAGAAGCTTATATCAAAGCTAATTGTCTTTTAGACCAGGCCTTTGTTAAAGGCAAAGGCGAAAGTATCCAGGACTTATTAAATGAGTTGGTGGCCAAAATCGGTGAAAATATTGTGATTAGCCGTTTTGTGCGTTACAAAGTAGGGGAATAGTCTTCCCCCTCTTTTTTTCAAGAGGGGTTAGGAGAGTTCATGAACAAAGCACCTGTCTATAAGAAGGTATTGTTGAAATTAAGCGGGGAGGCCTTGCTGGGGCGCCATGAGCACGGCATTGATGCGGAAATGTGCGCGTCATTGGCTAGTGAAATCAAAGAGGTGCATGAGGCGGGTGTTGAAATGGCACTCGTTGTAGGCGGAGGTAATATTTTCCGCGGCCAGGTTGAGAGCAAACGTTTTGGCCTGGACCGTTCGGTGGCTGATTATATGGGCATGCTGGCGACCGTCATGAACGGCCTGGCCTTGCAAAACGCCCTGGAGCAGATCGGTGTGCAGACGCGGGTCATGACTGCCATCCAAATGCATGCCATTGCTGAACCCTATATTTTACGCCGCGCCATCCGGCATCTGGAGAAGCGCCGTGTTGTTATCTTTGTGGCAGGCACTGGAAACCCATATTTTACCACAGATACCGCTGCTGCCTTGCGGGCGACAGAAATTGGATGTGACGTGATCATGAAGG
Organism: uncultured Planctomycetales bacterium; assembly: GCA_964555945.1. GTDB lineage: Bacteria > Omnitrophota > Gorgyraeia > Zapsychrales > Fredricksoniimonadaceae > JABDGZ01. The sequence goes on along the minus strand of CAZKUL010000095.1, from coordinate 919 downwards.
CGACCAAGGTCGATGGGGTTTATACAGCGGATCCTGTAAAGCATAAAGATGCTAAAAAGTTCAAGAATTTAAAATTCATTGACGTTTTGAAGAAGGATTTAAAGGTGATGGACGCCACGGCCATCAGTATGTGCATGGACAATAGCCTGCCTATTATCGTTTTTAATCTTTTGCAGAAGGGAAATATTAAGAAGGCCATATACGGTGAAGAAATCGGGACGATTGTCCGGTGAGGAGAAGCTTATGACAGCCAAAGATATTTTACGAGAGACAGAAGGCAAGATGAAAAAGACCATGGAAACCATGCTGCGTGAATTTTCCGAGGTCCGTACCGGCCGCGCCCAACCCGCGTTAGTTGAGGACATGCACATCAATTATTATGAAACATCGACCCCTATCAAGCAATTGGCTGCTGTTTCATCTCCAGATCCCCGGCAAATTTTAGTCCAGCCCTGGGATGCGACGGCCATTAAGGATATTGAAGCGGCCATTATGAATTCAAAGTTGGGTATTACCCCCAGCAACGATGGTAAAACCATCCGTCTGGTTTTTCCGCCCCTGTCAACGGAACGCCGTGAGGAATTCATCAAGGTGTGCAAAGACATGGCTGAGCGTGGCCGGGTGACATTGCGTTCCATCCGCCGCGATGCCAATGAAAAGATCAAGAAAATGCAAAGTGAAGGTCACGTCAGCGAGGATGATAAGTTTAAGGGTGAAGAAGAAGTTCAAAAGATGACGGACCGCTTCATTAAAGAGATAGATGCTCTACTAGAGCGGAAGTCGAAAGAACTTCGGGAAGTATGATTGATACAAAGCGTTTGATGATCGACGGACAGATAATTTAGACCGACTAGCTCACCCTGGTAGAGCACTACACTTTTAATGTAGGGGTACCGCGTTCGAGTCGCGGGTCGGTCAC
>CAZKUL010000094.1:0-11541 GCA_964555945.1 uncultured Planctomycetales bacterium | reverse complement strand
CTTTGGTATCACGTGCTTGAACAAACATCGCAGGATTAGATAGATTGGATGAAGACATAGTCCTTTTTCGAAGCTCCTCTAAAATCAAGTCCAGGATTATTCTCCTTTCCTGATGCTGCCGATTCCTGATCCAATTGATATAAAATCTGGGGAGATTCTGGACTAATTTCTCAGCGGCCCACTGGCGCTGCTCAGGACTCAAAAATTTTTTCACCTGGCTGTCACTGTCAATAAAAAATCTTAGCCATCGCCAACTAATAAGTCTCGACCTGATCTTATGTTCCTCGATTACGTTTTTAAATTGCTGAAATCTCTCTCCAAATGAAACATCTGCCCTCTGGTATCTTACTACTGATTCCCAAGATGCTGCTTTCATCTTTTTTAATCTTGCTTCCCTTTTGGATAACTCTCCGTGCCCATCATAGATCATGCCAGCGTCAGCTGGCGTGCCATTTCCCTTAGACGTCATGGCATGACTTTTAAATTGGATGCCCCCACCAAACAGTTTAATAACCCCTAATTCAGGGTCTAATTCAAAGACATGATAGTCACTCCGATGATATTGTAGCGACATATCAAAAAATACCGCATACTTTAATCGAAGACGGTCTAAATGATTAAATTGTCCATTTAAGGCTGCTGATCTAAATTTTCTATTTATTTCTACAATATTCCCCTTGAGCTTAAAAGTTCGACCCCAGTAATCACGAGGAACGAAGCCGGTTGATTTATCGAGTTTAATTGAAATGTTCCTACCTCTCATCTCCTCTAAAAATTTATCTGGAAGGACTACGGCATACAATTTTGGATTAGATCTGATGTTTGCAATGACTTGCTCGGGTTCCTCACCAGTCAAGGGGGATTCCACAATCGTAGAGTCACGAATTAAATCTTCCCCAACAACACGGATAACTGGTCTTAAATGTTCATCTTCAAGGGCCTTTGGCATTTCAGGAAGGATACCTTCATCAACAATCTCTTCTTGGGCTTCACGCATGATGGCTTGATGAAAAGTTTCACGATCGGCACCTGAATCAAACCAGTCTCTAAAAGGATGCAATTGATTAGCTGGAATTCTTACACGCACATCTTCAGGCCCTTCTAATGGTTCCATTTTAGGAAATTTCTTTTTAACATTGAGGTATCCTATCGGCAAAGTTTCAACGGCCCCTCTAACATCCCTATTGAGTGTTCCGAGCATGGCTGGATCAACGGCTCTTTGAAATTGATCCACAGCCACTGCCATCTTGCGCCAACCTTGCCTTGAACGTGGCCCTTTGGGCGCATTCATCACTAGCTGTTTGACCGCAATAGCTATTTGACTTCTTTTCTTTCGGCGAAAGGGAGAAACCAGCACTCGAAATAATTTTAATGTTCGGCTGCTGCCTATATCACGGGTTAATGAAGAATACCCTGACATAGCAAAATCTATATGCGAATCGATGCCACCTGAAAAATATTTTCTGGGGATGATTTCACCGCTGTCGTTGCTGTCCTCTTTAATAAAGTTAAACACACCTTTTTTATAGGCCTTTAAATAGCCTTCATAAATTTTGTCCTTAATTCCTGGGTCTTTAAGATCAAGGCCTTTGATAAGCTCTCTATTGGAAAAAACTTGGTTCAATAAGGCCCCTTTGAGTCTTTTTTTGTACCAGGCGGCTAATATAATGGAATTGAAAATTTGACGTAAAGGGGCAAAATTCTGGCCGGTGTTAACTTCATGTTCTAATTCGGGAAGGATGATTTGGCGGACGACTTGGGAACTGATGGAACGCATAGGGGGTAAGGCGTTGGGGTGGTTTCCCTGGGGTGCTTTCAGATTCATTGGTTTACCTGCTTGGCAACCGGCTTTGGGACACGTTCTCATTAATTCTGACTTGAACATGTCCCCTGGTTGGCGACTGGGTTGGTTCTTTGTGAGAGCCAGATAATCTTCTTCCAGCATCACTTGCAAATGGCACCCAACAACAAATGCTGTTTGGTTGTGTTCAAAAATTTCAGCCTTTTGGGCCTTTATCCACACCTTATTAAAGGTGTTAACAGGTATCTGTGTGGTGCCAAACATCTGTTGGGCCCGGGCATAAACTCTGTCCCAAAAATCTTTGCCCAATTGCCTTTCAGGATAAATCAACGAAGCGGTGATTTGCTTAAGGATATAATCTTGGGCCAGCATGTCACGGCCCAAATCTGTTTGGCCCAAAGCGCGGGGAATGGTGCGGCTTTTTTCATAAGGCGATAAATTGACCCATAAATCATTTTCAGGAATGGCCAAAGAAGCCAGGAAATATTTAATTAATCTCTCTCCTTCATTCTTAAGGGCAGGTCCTGTGATGAATTTTTCTTGGCCCTGGTCCATAATAAAATCAAATTTAAACGGATTGTTCTTATCAACAGTCAACCCTTTGATAAGCATGGGCGCGTAGGCAGGACTTAAATTGACCATGGTACCTGGTTCAGGCAGGCCAAGAAGACTCTCTGCAAGCGCTTGGGGAACAGGAGTCACCAGGGAGCATCCAAAGATTATAACAATCAAAATATTTAGGAGTTTAGAGGGCATCGTATTTAAAGCAGTAGGATTTGCTTTAAATACAGAATAGAAGAGTTATATGAACGCAGAATAAGGATTTTTTAAAGAAAACATTAAGAAAGATACTAACCCTTAAGTTTTGTCAAAACTCCCGCAAGATCACGGCCTAAGGCTTCGATGCTGGCCTGTTGCTTGGGGTCTTTGAGCTTTCCCTCGGGGTCAAAGGCCTCGTGGGCTTTAGGAACAGCCACTTGGGTGGGAAGGACGATCACACCGATATTTGAAAGCAAAGAACGTACAGTGACCAGACTGCGCAGACCCCCGAGCGCGCCGGGGGATGCGCTCATGAGGGTGACTACTTTACCAGCGAAACATACCAATGACGGTTCATTGGGTGCCGGACGCGAGGCCCAATCGATAGAATTCTTTAAAACACCGCTGATGCTGCTGTTATATTCCGGCGCGGATATCAAAAATCCATCATGAGCGATCAGCAGGCTCTTGAATTTCTTCGCATTCTCAGGGATCCCCTGCTCTGCTTCCAAATCGCCATCATAGAGAGGCATGGGAAGATCACGCAGGTCCACATACGTCACCTGTGCGCCAGCAGCACGCGCGGCCTCTGCGGCGATCTTGACGAGCTTCTTGTTAAATGACTCTTTGCGGGTACTACCGGCGAAAGCCAGTATTTTTGGCGTGTAGGACATGTCTCCCCTCCCTGACCCTCCCCACAAGGGGAGGGAATTAAAAATACAAGTTAACCAAAGGTAAAAGCGTAAATAGCTGTTCCTGCGTTCGGAAATTCCAGGCGCAGGATGTGGGTTTCGACGGCGCCTTTGAGGTCAATTATAGCGTAAAGACGCTGACTATCCAAAATAATATCATTGATAATTTTTTCGTCCATATAAACTTTTATCTTGTCTCCTGCCTGGGCAGCACCTGCCACTAAGTACACTTTATCGGCATGAAATTTAAATTCTAACGCCGCAGCGTTTCCTGATTTGGCCGCTTGGAGCCCGACATTCCAAGTGCCTTGATAGGCAAAATGATCCAAGGGAATATCCGCCGGTAAAGTATAGGCCTGATCCCCGGCTTGAATCCTCTCAGGCGATGCAAAACGCTGCATGCGCCGCGTACCGAGATACGTTTCAGAAGTGATGTTCGATGCAGGGGACTGATTTTTGACCACGCTCAAATCTCCCTCAACAGCATGCCCATTTTCCTTTAATAGCGCGCGAATGGCTTCTTCCATGCGGTCATAGCCGCCCTCTCCAAAATGAATGCGTCGGATCTGGCCTTTCGCATCGATCAAGTATTCCGCGGGCCAATAATGGTTTTGATAATTTTTCCAGGTTTGATATTCATTGTCCTGGGCCACCGGATAGGTAATGCCAAATTGCTTGATGGCGTTTTGGACATTTTGGGTCTCGCGTTCAAAAGCAAACTCAGGCGTATGAACGCCCACAATCACCAGCCCATCATTCTTATAACGCTCATACCAGGCGGTTAAATGTGGCAGGGTGCGTACGCAATTGATACAGCTATAGGTCCAAAAATCTACCAAAACAACCTTGCCGCGTAAATCCTGGAGGCTTAATGGTCCCGGCACATTGAGCCAATGGGCAATGCCGGCAAACTCTGGCGCTGGGCCTCCTTGCGATAATAATGTTTTACTCTCCTCGGAAAGTTTCTGCGCTTTGCGCCCTGCCAGATTATCCAATTCCTTTTGCAGGTGGCTGTTGTTCTCGAACTGCCCTAAAAAACGGCTGTAGCCCGGAAACAAATTAAGCACACGCGCCTGTAACACTTGCGCATAGTTGGTATAAATCAAAATAGCCGTCATAATCATGACAAGCCCAAAGCATTGCTGGATGATGCCGGTATATTTATTGACGGTACGCATTTTTTTAAACAGCGCTGCGCTAAAAGAAGAAAAAATATAGAGCGGAATACCCAACCCCAAAACATAGGCCAGGGTGATGGCCACCACCTTAAGATTGACCGACTGCGTTGCAGATAATGTCGCAATCGTCGCCAGGATGGGACCCGCGCAAGGTGCCCACACCAAGCCTAATGAAAAGCCTGTAACAAGACCAGCCCCAAAACCAGTCCCCTCTTTTTTAAACCGTGACTGCAGAGGGCCCAGTAAATTACTGATAAAAACTTCGAACCTGGCGCCCAGGGCTGGAATCAATAAAGACAGGCCCAGCAATCCGATAATGACGGTTGCCACCAAACGCAAGGTATTGGGATTGATAGGGAATATTTTGACGATGTAGGAAATAAAGAGCGTAAAGATCGTGAAACTTGTCATTACGCCCAAGGTAATGCCCAGGGACTTTCTCTTGCCCCCTCCTGAGGATGCGGAAAAGACAATGGGTAACAGCAGCCAGATGCAGGGCGCTAGGATAGTAATGAAACCGGCAAGGAATGAAAAGATAAGAAGTGTGAGCATGCTCTCGCTTGCAACTTAACTTTCCCTCCCCCTTGTGGGGAGGGTTAGGGAGGGGGGAAACTAGATAAATACTCAACTCACCCCCACCTTACCTCCCCCATCAAGGGGGAGGAAAATCTATAATTATCCACCAGTAGAAAATCCCGGATATAATGTCATCCCTCCATCAGCAAAGATGGTCGTTCCGGTGACATAATCGGAATAATCTGAGGCCAGCCACACGGCCACGCGGGCGATATCGTCGGGCACGCCGACGCGTTGGTAGGGAATCAAGGTCAAAAGAGCTTTTTCTGCCTGCGGTGTGGCCCAGGCATCATGGTTAATGGGTGTTTTGATGGCGCCTGGCCCAATACTGTTGACCCTGATGCGATAGGGGGCCATTTCCTGGGCGATACTTTTCATCAACTGCATGACTCCCCCTTTAGAGGAAGCATAGTTGACATGCCCTCCCCAAGGAATGACCTCATGGACCGAGCTCATACAGATAATTTTGCCGGCCGCACAGGAGACAGAAGGCACGACACCCCTTCTTTTAAATTCTTTAACGGCCTCGCGCGCGCACAGGAATTGGCCGGTTAAATTGACATCAATGACCGCCTGCCATTGGGCCAGGGTCATCTGATCAAAAGGAGAATCCCGTTGGATACCGGCATTATTGACTAAAATATCAATGGTACCAAATTCTTTAAACATCGCCTCATACATGGCCATGACCTCAAGTTCCTTGGAAACATCAGCCTGTAGCCCAATGGCTTTGCTGCCATAGCTCTTGATTTCCTTGATCATTGCAGGCACTGTGCCATCGTCCACTACATAATTGATGGCCACCGATGCACCTGCTTTGCCCAAAGCTAACGCTACGGCCTTGCCAATGCCGGAGTTGGCGCCGGTCACCAGCGCCTTTTGACCTTTTAAGATCTTATTATGATCGATTTTAGGCATACGTGGTTTTGGATAATCTTTCTTACGATAGATGTTGCGGACCATATGAGCCTCTCCTTGACTTGCCCCCTGCAATAAATCTGCGGGGCCATTTTAAGAACTTACGCGAATAGAGAAATCCGCACCTTCCCAATGATCAGTTTCCGGCCAGTAGAAAGTAAATTTAATTTCCGTCCCGGGGGGAATATTCTGGGTCGCTAAATCAGCGATATAAATACCTAAGCCCGTGTCCTTGGACTGAACATCCTGTGTAGTCTTCCAAAGATCATCACTCCAATGAACAACCGCAGGTGCCATTGTCTCTATACGCAACGTTAACCCAAAAGGTATTGATGTGCGTCTATAAGTAAATCTCCATAATACATAAGGAGAAACCTTTTTTTCGACTAAATAGCGTTGCACGGTTTGTGGCGGCATATCAAATACGCGTCCATCACGCAAAGAACGCAATAATTTGACATGTTCCGCATGTGCCCAAACCAAGGGCATTGCTGAGCCTGAAGGACGCCCCCAATAAAGCTCACGCTCCGGGATATCAGCGCTATCCCATGTTTGTTCCGGGATAAGACCGCCTTCATTGGCAAAATTCTCCAATGCTTTTAAAAGTTTATTGGCTTCATCTTTCTTACCCAAAGCAAGTTCATAATGCGCCCGCTCGCCCGTCAACAACGGCCATGCCCTGCCGATACCAGTCCCGTCAAAAGGTGAACCATCCTCATGTTCCCCATAACCATCACCGTTATAACGGTGCCAAATGGCACCTTGAGGCATTTCTGTTTTTAACAATGCGTCAATGACCTTGACCGTATCAAGGATCCTTGGATCATCAGCCGCGCGCAAACCAAAACGCACCAAAGCCAGAGCATCTGGACTAATCAAATGCTCAGCTAATTGGACCGATTTATCACAAGACACATTCTTGACAACAACTTTTTCCTGGGATGCAATTTCTTCTTCAGCATTCATGGCTGCGATACGGATGTAATAGCCTTTCACATTAAACTTTTTGCTCCAGTCTGTGTCAGACACATACATCCAACGGTCGATGGCTGAATACCAATTATCCGCAACCTCTCGAAGATAAATAGCAACAGAGGGTTCTTTATTCAAATCAGCCATCTCCGCGGCTACCAGTAAAGCAACAATCTCAGCGCTGATGGTAAAAGGTGTATAACCACTAACTTCTTCCCAGCGATCTTGTGGACTTATGGGACCGTTACGCAGCAAGTAAACCGCGGCCTTACGGACCATCGGCCAAAATCGCAGCCTGTCTTCTTGGGTCAAAACCTTTTCACGCCATGCTAAATCCATCAAAAGAATAGGCAAAGCGGTTTCATCCATCTGGATACCGCCCCAGTAAGGAGAGCCATCCAGCCACATATTTTGGGCCCAATGCCCGTCTGCTTCTTGGGTGGCTTGCAGGAAACTCAAGACCCGACGGGCATTTTCATGCGCGCCGGAAGCCAAAAGGCCTCCGGCTGTTTCAACTAAATCACGCGGCCATACAAGATGATACCCACCTAAATCTTCATCACCTTTGCTAAAACCCCAAGGCACCGCCAGAGAAGCAATCATGCCGCCTGGAAAATTAGTAGCCTCATGAGAACGCATCACAATAGTACTGGTGCGATACACATTCTTCTGGCTTGTAACTAAAGTTTCATCCAAATTGATAAGCGATTTTTGCCAATTCGTCCATAGTTTGGTATATTCATTATGTGCGCTTTCAAAGCCTTCTTGTAATGACGTACGCGCACGATTAGCTGCTTCTGCGGAATTATGTCCGAAGCCTATGGCTATGACGAATTCTCCTTGGGCTTGGGCTAGATCAATTTCAGCGGTAAGAGCGACATTTCCGTTTTCCGCCCGCCCATACTCCCATGTCATTTTATTGTTTGTTTTTAGGTCCTGCCAGCCATCGGAAAATCCGACAAAACCCACGGAACGTTTCAACCAAGGAACAGAACAAGCTAATGCCAAGGCGCTGCCATCCCTCTGGGCGAAAAGCATGGGGACACCTTTATAATCTTCAACCCATGCGGTATTACCAAAACCGGAATTAGCCAAATGGGCCCCCAGTAATACATACAGATGATAATCACCTGGGGACGCCTTCAATGATTTGAAACTGGTCTTTTGCAATAACACTGGCCTCTGCGGGTCGGTAAGGATTTCTTTTTTGATCTCGTAGAAACCCTGATTACATGTGTTGATGATCTGATAAGCAGGAACTCCCTTAGTGAGAAAATCGGCAACGCTCCTGGCATTTCTTTTTTCTTCTGAAAAGAAATCTTTTCCGTCTGTAATAATAAATTCCATGTCACGGGTGCAGGCCTTATCAACACCAGGATAAAAAAGTTCATTGAGAATCCCATGGCTGAATGTAAACCAGAGAGGACTTTGATAACTGTGGGCCGTACCCACACCGGTCTTGGCGCTGGAAGTCAAACGCGGAGGAATCCCCGGCCACCCTGATGGGTTATTATTGAGAGTGATCATAAAATTCCTTTCAAATGCTCTGCTACCCTTAACGCATTGGCCATGATGGTCAATCCTGGATTGATGGCGGAGCTAGAGACAAAGAAACTGCCGTCGATGACATAAAGATTGTCAAGGTCATGGGCCTTGCAATGGATATCCAGCGCTGAAGTTTTAGGGTCAAGGCCGAAACGCACGGTACCCACCTGATGGGCTGTACCTGCAATCGGGATTCTTTTATTTAAATAAACTGAACGGTTAAAAAGCATGTCATGGCAGTTGATCTTGTTTAAAAGACCTTTTAATTTAGCGGTCAGACGCTTGTGGCCTTCCAGATTATTAGGCGTATATTGCAAAGAGATCTGGTTTTGTTTATGGAGAAGGACCCGGTTGTTGGGATCAGGCAAGTCTTCAGAAGTCAGCCAAAAATCTATGGAGTGATGGGCCATGGCATCCAGGATGAATTTAGGTACAAATTTTGGCGCATCGCCTTTGAGCATTTCCCCGTCGCTTTTGCCCAGCATCTGGATATGCCCTAAAGGGAATTCCCAATCAGGGGAGTTGAAATAAAAATCATTGAGGGCCAATGTCTTTTGGAACACCGTCGGATTCTCATTCTTGGAGATGGCCATAAAGGCCGAATTATTATGACACATATAATGGCGTCCCACCACATCAGACCGATTGGCCAGGCCATGGGGATGCTTGTCATTGGCGGAACGCAATAGCAAGGCCGCGGAATTGATGGCGCCACAGGAGACCACCACGGTATCAGCGCTATACTGCTCATTTAAGCCGTTACGCTGGGCATGCACCACACTGACTTTCCGTCCCGAGGCATCTGTTTGCAGATGCGTAACAAATGTTTCAGTCAATAAATCGATATTGGGATATTCAAGCGCTGGACGCACACAGATCATTTCAGCGTCAGACTTGGCGTGCACAAGGCAGGGAAATCCATCGCAGGTGGAACAACGGATGCATCTGCTAAAGGCACGGTTCTTCTCGAGAAGACGTACGCCCACAGGCAAATGGAAAGGGCGATGGCCAATCGTTATGAGATCATCCGCAAGCTGCTGGATGCGCGGCTCATGACTGACGGGAGGGAAAAGATATTGGGCGCTTGCAGGCCCTTCAGTTGGATCATCCCCATGCTCACCATGGACCTCGTAAAGATGCTCGGCCCTGGTGTAATAGGGCTCCATCTGCTCATAGTTAAGTGGCCAGGCCGGTGAAATGCCGCCGTGATGACGAAGTGCGCCAAAATCCTGAGGCCGCATGCGTAAAAGCGCTGCCCCATAAAGTTTGGTATTACCTCCGACATAATAATGGATGCCCGGATGAAAGACCTGGCCATTTTTATCGATCCAAGCCTCCGGAGCCGTATATTTGCCTTCGCTAAAGACAGCCCGGGAGTTCCAATTGTCTTTTTCTTTAGGGAGCCACGTCCCGCGTTCCAGAATCAGGATGCGTTTGCCGGTGGGTGTCAAGGCATGGGCCAGGGTCCCGCCGCCTGCTCCTGTACCAATGATGATAATATCGTAATGGTCCATAGAACAAATATTCTACATCATCAGGTCCTTTCTACAAACAATTCGTTTGCTTCGAAAGATTTTCTTGATTGTCCATTAAAAAACCCTCTGCGACCTTTTCAGGTCAGCAGAGGGTTTGGAAATACAAGAACTTGATTCTTATATTTTTACAACGTTTTGAGCTTGTTCACCCTTAGGGCCGTTGACGATTTCGAACTCAACATCTTGTCCTTCGCCGAGTGATCTGTACCCTTCACCTTGAATTGCAGAGTGATGCACAAACACGTCTTTGCCGTTTTCAGGAGTAATAAATCCAAAACCTTTTTGGTCGTTGAACCATTTTACTTTACCTTTAACCATAATCTTTGAAACCTCCTTTTGATCGAAACTTGAGTCCCTTATGCGTGATCCCATAAAAAAAACCGCCAGGCTTGGAACTACACCTTGCGGTCTAAGATCACAATCCTTGAATCGAACTCGTGTGATAGTATGCACTACTTTGATGGATTTGTCAAACTTTATTTATGGATTTTCTTTTTTTGAGGCTTCCAGAAATTCCCAGCGCTGATAAGCTTCCAGCAGCTCCTGGGCCAAGGTCTCTGAGCGTGCATTGACACGCGCAACTTCTTGGGGGTCTTTGTGATAAAAATTAATGTCGGCCAGCAAACTAAATATTTCTTCCTGCTCATCCTCGAGCTTTTCGATTCTCAAGGGAAGCCCTTCCAGTTCGCGTTCTTCTTTAAAAGAAAGCTTCCTTAAATTAAGAGGTTTCAATGGTTTTTGCTTTTCATGCGCGGAAGTCAGTTGCGGTTTCTCATTAGGTTTCTTGACCTGACGCTGGGCCACCCAATCATCATAGCCGCCAGGAAATTCACCAATCTCCCCCATCCCCTCCATGACCATGGTGGAAGTGGCTACATTATTCAAAAAAGAACGGTCATGGCTGACTAAAAGAAGTGTGCCGGAATATTCCATCAACAATTCTTCCAAAAGCTCCTGGGTCTCGATATCCAAATCATTGGTAGGCTCATCCATGACCAAAAAATTTGAGGGCTTGGTAAAAAGTCTGGCCAAAAACAAACGGTTACGTTCACCACCAGAGAGGACCTTGACCGGCGTGCGGGCACGGTCCGGCGTAAATAAAAAATCCTGCAAATAGCCAATAATATGCCGGGGCTTGCCGTTGATGGTGACCGTGTCTCCACCGGGGCAGACGCTTTCAATGACGGTCTTTTCTTCATCCAGCTGCTGGCGCAACTGGTCATAATAGGCAATCTCCAAATTGGTGCCTAAACGTACCTTGCCTTTTTGGGGCTCCAGTTGGCCCAACAAAATGCGCAACAATGTCGTCTTGCCGCAGCCATTGGGCCCAATGACGCCGATCTTATCGCCGCGCATGATCTGCGTTGAGAAATCTTTAATCAGACACTTATCACCGTAGGCAAAACCAAGATGCGCCGCTTTGATGACCAAATGCCCTGAGGCCTCGGTTTCCTGGGCCTTCATCCGCACCTGGCCAATTAGTTGACGCTGCGCCATTTTTTCTTCACGCAGGCGCTCCAGGGCTTTGACCCGTCCTTCATTACGTACCCGCCGGGCCTTGACCC
>CAZKUL010000093.1:0-11562 GCA_964555945.1 uncultured Planctomycetales bacterium | reverse complement strand
TCCCTTAATAGGCGGGTTATGAACCCGCCCCTACAAAAAGAAGCCACCAAACTCATCAAATACTTCCTAGCCGGGTTAACCACCCCTCAAAGGGACTTGTGGGTCAATCTTAGTCCCTATGAGAAGAACAGGATCATTCCCCAAAGTTTTGGATCGACCCAAATGGGACGCGACTTGTTGGCCGAAGATTACATGTTAAAACAAATCACGGCATCATTGATCTATCCGGAAGGCGAGGTGGGAAAAAGATTCTGGAAACACATTTATGAAGAATCCCAGGAGAAATTTGGCACCACCAATATCCCAGTCAACACCTTTAACAAGGTCTGGATAGTGCCGCAAAAAGCAGTGATCTATGAGAATGCCCAAGCAGGCACTGCTTATATCGTCGAAAGCAGATTAAAAGTCATGCTAGAGCAGGATTATTTGGCATTAAACAAAAATAATGTAGGGGTGGGTTCCAAACCCACCCAAGAACGGGCAGGTTATGAACCTGCCCCTACAGATATCAATCAATTAGGCTCCACCATTGTCCGCGAAATCGTCATTCCCGAACTGACCAAGGAAGTCAACGAAGGCAAGAATTTTGCCCAACTGCGCCAAGTGTATAATGCCCTCATTTTGGCCACATGGTACAAGAAGAAGATCAAAGACAGCCTATTGGCCCAAGTCTACGAGGATAAAAGAAGAATGGCTGGCCTTCGATATACATCCAATAAAAATGCCATCAATTTAATCTACCAGCGTTACCTTCAAGCATTTAAAAAAGGGGTCTATAACTATATTAAAGAAGATATTGATCCCGCGACCCAACAAGGTATTCCCCGGAAGTATTTTTCAGGCGGCGCAGATTTTGCCGAAACATCATTGACCACGAGCCATGCCATTGATTTTGCCCCAACAGCAGGTCTGCGACAATTAAACATTAATCTTGTTCCGGATGATTCCATAGGTCATCGCAGGAGAATAGATGCGGCGATGATTGATCATATTCCAGAGCAAGGTCAAACCCCTTCATTTAGTAATACTGAAGATTTCTTAAGGAATTTTTACTTATATCATGAGGGTTCAGGATTTCGCCCAGTGACCGCACAATGGGCTATTGACAAGGAGCGACAAGTGGCACGTGAAACTTTAAAAATGGTCTTAGAAATCCGTCTACACTTAGATCAACTTGGTTATACAAGAACTCGAATATTGATTTGGCAAATAGACCGTCTTGGCCGTATGTATCCCAAAATGACGGCACTGATAAGGAATGCGCTCGGATTAGATGATAAAAATTCCAAGCGCTACATGTATTTCGACGGCCGGATTTCAAGCAGATATGCGGGAAGTGAAAAAGTGGATCCTATCAATATCCAGACTGTCACACGCATTAAAAATTTACAGGATATTTCCCAGCCGTATATTATTGTGATCGACAATAGTTCAAGGACGATGTCTAATGCACAAAATTTTTTAAGAGGCAATTTGAGCGTCCTTTATTTTAGTCAAATTCAAAGAGGAGAGGGAGATACTTCACCGTTATTTATTAATTCAAATAATTTCTCAGTGAATCGCGAAGGTTCCACGATGGACGATGTACCTGGTTTTTTAAATGCACCAAATGCCAAGGAATTTGTATTGATCAATGGCCAGAGAATGGATGCGTATGAAGTCGTCCAGGCAGCTCATGATAAGGACACTAATCAGATGTTTTTAAATCTACTGAGCGAAAGACCGGATTTAGAAGCCGCCCTTGTCCGTAAACCAGAAAAAACAAGTGCGGCCATGACGACGGTTCCACAGAGATTGGCCGGACACTCAGGCATCATAGATTCAACACTTCATTCCCTAGAAAAGGGCGGTATTGACCTTACTTCTGACAAGGCCCTTTCTGTCCAAAATAACGGCCAAAGTATTCATTTCCACATCAATCCTGCCTTGCTCCAGCAATTGCAAACATCTCCAGGCTTCAAAATAGGCAGCATGATCATCCAACCCCTCAAAAGCCTTCCCGAATTCCTGGGCCTTCATCAGCAAAACGTAACAGCTTCCGGTTAAATCAAAATCAAAATGATATGTATTGAAGCATCAACACGCTGCCTTTATAATAATTTTTAAGGTAATGAAATAGCGATATTGAGCATGAAAGGGATTCATGTTTTACGGCTAGGTGTTTAACGTTCTAAATAAAGCCAAGGTCGAATATGAAATCAACCCGACAGTCTAAAAAGAGAAAATATGAGATTTATGAACACCTTGAGCATTATGTGAAAAAAACCACGTATGCTCACCGTCTGCAGTGGCTCGAAGAAGCCAATGAATTTGTTCGCATGGTTGAACGTGGGCGCAAGAAGGGGACTTTGTTTGTAGACTGATGAAGATTGTATAATTAAAACAGTTAAAAACCATTGAAGCCATTGCATTTGGGAGTATAATGGCCCAATGGCACAATCTATCGATCCCCAAAATAAAATCATCCCTGCCTCATTGATCACTGAACACGACATTTATCTCTTCAAAGAAGGCAATCATTTCAAATTGCAGGAAAAACTGGGCGCTCATCCGGGCATCGTCAATGGTTTGGCTGGGACCTTTTTTGCTGTCTGGGCCCCTAATGCCAAAAATGTGTCAGTCATTGGGAATTTCAATCACTGGGACAGGAACAAGCATCCCTTGAGCCCGCGCTGGGACTCATCGGGGATTTGGGAAGGCTTTATTCCTCAGGTGGGCAAAGGGGAACTTTACAAATTTTATATTGTTTCCAATCATAATTACTATTCGGTCGAGAAGCAGGACCCTTGTGCTGTTTTTAATGAAATGGCCCCTAAAACAGCCTCCATCATCTGGGACCTGGATTATACCTGGAATGATGCGGCCTGGATGAAGGACAGATATAAAAGCAATAGTCTAGAAGCCCCTATGTCCATCTACGAGATGCATTTAGGCTCCTGGAAAAGGGTCGTGGAAGAAGGCAACCGCTCGATGAGCTATCGGGAGTTGGCCCAACATCTGCCTGGTTATATCAAAGATCTGGGCTTTACCCACGTCCAGTTTTTGCCCGTGATGGAGCATCCTTTTTACGGCTCCTGGGGTTACCAGACCTTGGGTTATTTTTCGCCGACCAGCCGTTACGGAAGCCCGCAAGATTTTATGTTCCTCGTAGATACGCTCCATCAACATGGGATTGGGGTCATTCTAGACTGGGTCCCGTCCCATTTTCCATCCGACGAGCATGGCCTGGCTTATTTTGACGGCACCCATCTCTATGAGCATGATGATCCCCGTAAAGGTTTTCATCCGGACTGGAGCAGTTACATTTTTAATTATGGCCGCAACGAAGTCCGTGAGTTCCTGATTTCCAGCGCCATGTTTTGGCTGGAAAAATATCATGTGGATGCGCTGCGGGTGGATGCCGTGGCCTCCATGCTGTATCTGGATTATTCCCGCAAACCCAATGAGTGGATCCCTAATCAATACGGCGGACGGGAAAATGTGGATGCCATCTTTTTTTTGCGCCGGCTCAACGAGACAGCCTACAAGGAGCATCCGGACATTCAAATGATCGCCGAGGAGTCAACGGCCTGGGGTGGAGTATCGAGGCCAGTGCATACTGGCGGCCTGGGTTTTGGCATGAAATGGAACATGGGCTGGATGCATGATACCTTGCTTTATTTTTCCAAAGATCCTGTGTACCGTAAATACCATCATAATGATTTGACCTTCAGTTTCTATTATGCCTTCACCGAAAATTTTGTCCTTTCGCTGTCCCATGACGAGGTGGTGCATGGCAAAGGCGCGCTGGCGGCTAAAATGCCGGGGGATGATTGGCAAAAGTTTGCTAATCTCCGTTTACTCTTGGGGTATATGTTTGCGCATCCGGGTAAAAAGCTCATTTTTATGGGCATCGAAATGGCCCAGTGGGGGGAATGGAAGCACGACCAAAGCATCGACTGGCACCTGTTGCAGTATGGCCCTCATCAAGGTATCCATCAGTGGATCAAGGATTTAAACAGGCTATATCGCCAGGAACCTGCCCTTTTTGAACGTGATTTTACGCCGGATGGTTTTGAATGGATCGATCTTAATGATTATAATCAGGGGGTCATCAGTTTTCTGCGTAAGTCAGCAGACGGTAAATCCAAGATCGCGGCGATTTGCAATTTTACACCTATGACATGGCATGGCTATAATGTGGGGGTCCCTGAGCCCGGGTTATGGCGCGAGCTGCTTAACAGCGATGCGGCCATCTATGGCGGCAGCGGCCAGGGTAATTTGGGCGGGAGCCAGGCCAAGGCCAAGCCCTTTCATGGCCGGCCGTATTCTATCTCTTTGACCATTCCGCCATTGGGTATTATATTTTTGAAGAAATAATTCTTTCCGCGCGTCGAAATACCCAATACCCTCGTCATTGCGAGCGCAGCGAAGCAATCTCTTATCATCTCCCTGCCCAATTTCCATTCCCGAAACCCAAATATTTTGACACAAACCTGTTTTTGATGTAAATTAGCCCCAATAATCCAAAAACACAATGTCCTGAGTTTGAAGGGGGAGCACCTGGACGTAAAAATAAGTAAAACCTTCGTCGGCGAAATTTTTTTCCGGCGGAGGTTTTTTTGTATGCTAAAGGAGGGACAGGGATGGTCATCGGAAACTTATTCAATTTCAGGCGGTCATTACAACTTCAAGAATATAAAAAGTGGCGGCAAACAGGCATCAAACTCAATGGTCAAATAATGGATAATGCCTCTAAAGATACCGTTCTTCAAGCCGCTGCTGATTTGCGTCTACTAAAAAAAATGGACCGCATCTTTTTTGATTTAGAAAGTGACAGCCAATTTTTAATGGACAGGGTCATTCATGACGGCTTTCTTGACGGCAAAAGGACCATCGAATGCTACCGAGACCAAAATAACGGGAAGTTCACGGCCATTGAAAAAAAGTTAATAGATGCCCTGGTTGACGCGAAGTATTCATTGTTTGCTATACAAAAGGTGGAGGCGGATTACGGGCTCTATTTGATAGACGTTTTCTCAAATATAGAAATATTCTTGATTGATATAAATCTAAGCCAGACAGCGGAACCTGGCCAGGTGGTGGCAGCACGCGTTGTTTCACTGGAAGGTCTCATGTTTACGACCGGCTGCGCCTGCCCGTTTCCGGCGGAATACCTGCCGCGGTTGAAGGACAATTTCGTCCATCTGTTCGAAAAAAAGAAACATCTAATGACCTGGGACCAAATGATGCGCAAATACAACACGTACTTTTTCATCACCATGAAAAAAAGCGGCATAGGAATAGATTTGAGCGATGTGGTCATCCATAAAATGTCCCACGCGCTCCAGAACGTGCGCCGATTGGAATTGGATGATGAATAGAGATAACCATGTGAGCGTTGGAAAAACACAACCAAATGACGCGTTACTGTTGAGGAAATTTTTGTGACACAATATTTTGCACATAGTGCCAATAAATCTGGCAGTTCCTGGGAGCCGCTGAAAGAACATACCCGTTGCGTTGCCAAACGGGCATCTGAATACGCAGGTGCCTTTGATGCTGGGCAAGAAGCGATGATTGCTGGCCTATGGCATGATCTGGGCAAATATTCCGAGCTTTTTACTAGGCGTTTAAAAGGAGAGGTTAGTGGTCTCGATCATTGGACGGCAGGGGCATATGCAACTCTGAGAGTATTTAAAGATAAAGCCATTGCCTCAGCTTTGGCTATTCAGGGACATCATATTGGATTACAAGAGGGGTTTGCACCGGCGATTAAAGAGCTTATTGATATGCGTAAATTATCCGGATCTAAGAAGCATCCCCTAGGTTTAACATTGACTGAATCTGATGATCAGGTTTTGCTCAAGCGTTTTGGGTTGGATGGATTCGTAACCCCGCAATCCCCATCCGTACCACTTTATAGTTTCAAAGATAAATCGGTATCTGCCATGCTCAATGCGCGCATGCTTTTTTCAACACTAGTGGATGCCGATTATATTGAAACCGAGGCGCATTTTGAAGGAAGACAAGATGGGGCAAAGGTTTATCGTCCCCTAGGTCCATCATTACAAGCGCCCAAAGCTTTTGATATTGTAATGGCATATTTGAACGAATTTGAATGTAATACCAGATCATCAGGGAACGTTCAGAGTATGCGAAGAAAACTGCTTGATGTCTGTCTTGCTAAAGCTGATGGGCCAACAGGTATTTTTACCCTCACAGCTCCTACGGGTGCGGGGAAAACATTGGCGATGTTGGCTTTTGCTCTCAAGCATGCGAAGATCCATCCGAAGATACGACGGATTGTCATGGTTGTGCCGTTTTTGAGTATCATTGAACAGACTGCAGCAGTTTACCGGCAAGTACTGGAACCTCATTTCGGTTCGCATTATGTTTTGGAGAACCATAGTTTATCGAATTTAATTAGAGAGAAGAACGATAATGAACAAAATCAGGACAACGAAGGTGAAGCGTTACGGACGGCGCAGTTATTAGCCGAAAATTGGGACGCACCCCTGGTGCTAACAACCAGTGTGCAGTTTTTTGAATCAATGTTTGATAATCGTCCCGGTAAATGCCGGAAACTGCACCGCCTTGCTAATAGCATTATTCTGTTTGATGAGGCGCAGACGTTTCCAACTCATCTTGCGGTCCCTTCCCTTGCTTCTTTGTCGCACTTGGCCGAGCGCTACGGTTGTACTGTAGTTTTTTCAACCGCTACCCAACCGGCTTTTGACCATTTACACAACAAGGTGAAGCAGTATGCGCAAATGGGTTGGTTCCCCCAAGCCATTGCAGAAGAATCGCATTTTTTGTTTAGTAAAGCGCGACGGGTTCAAATTGATTGGCAAATTAAAGAAAGCCGTTCCTGGAAAGCCGTTGCGGATGAACTTGCCGCTGATGATAATCTACGTTCATTATGCATAGTCAATATCAAACGTCATGCGCAAAAGCTTATCGAGCATTTGCTTGAACGGGTAGGGGAAAAAGGACTTTTCCATCTTTCCACAAATATGTGTCCGGCCCACCGGCAAAAGGTTTTGGCGGAAGTCCGTGCGCGTCTTACTAAGGGTAACACACAGCCATGCCGCCTTGTTTCGACTCAATGCATCGAGGCCGGGGTGGATGTGGATTTCCCCGTTGCCTGGCGTGCCTTTGGCCCTCTTGATGCCATTGCCCAGGCTGCTGGACGTTGCAATCGGGAGGGAATATTGAAGCAAGGCCGCATGGTTGTTTTTTTGCCGGAAAAAGAAAAAGATGGAAAGAATCTCTACCCGCCAGGAGGTTATAAGGAAGCAACGGAGACCACGCAAACACTTTTCAATATGAAAGAGAATGAGTGCAGGGAAAATGGGGTTCCTTTTGAAGATATTTTTGACATTTGTGATCCCGGATTGTTTGGCCAGTATTACAGGCTCCTTTATGATTTGACAGGTGCCACGAATCTTACCCCAGATCTCGAAAATGCTTTACAGCGACGTTCGTTTGTGGACGTGGCACAGTATTACCGCCTGATTAATCAACAGAGTATTAATGTGCTTGTGCCTTACGCAAATGAAATCACGTTGTTTGAATCGCTTAAGGAACGACTCAAGAATGATGGGCGGCTGACGCGTCAGTGGATTCAAGACGCGAGGCCATTGACGGTCAGTCTGTATCGTCCCAAAAAAGGCGCCGTCATCTGGAATTATCTTTATTCTGTTCCTTTATGCCGTGGGGAAATAACGGATGATTGGTTTATTTACTTGAATCCAAAAGATTATGACCCATTGATGGGGCTAAAACCACCGGATGAAGTGGATCCGTGGATAGTATAGAATATTTCGATTAATGAAAATGGGGGCTATTTAAAGCCCCCATGTCGTAAAGAACACAAACTATGTTTCAATCCACGCAATCCATATGGATTACGACTGTTAATGATAACTAAAATAATTATTTTAGTCAACTTTAAAAGAACACATACTATCAATAATATTATTGACAACATAAATTTCCTTTGTATAATTCAGTTATGATTAATAAATCCAATAACTATGCTTTTGTAGATAGTCAGAATTTAAACTTAGGAATTCGACAGCAAGGTTGGAATCTTGACTTTAAGAAGTTTCGCGCTTATCTCCAAGAGAAATATGGCATTACCAAGGCTTTTTTATTTATCGGATATATTCCTTCCAATCAAGGTTTGTACACGGCCTTGCAGTCATTCGGATATATTCTTGTATTTAAGCCAACCTTGCAGGGAAAAAAGGGTAAGATCAAAGGGAACGTTGACGCAGAATTAGTATTATATTCCATGAAGGAACTATCCCATTATGACAAAGCTTTGATTGTTTCCGGAGACGGGGATTTTGCTTGTTTAGTAGAGCATTTGAAAAAAATGAAGAAACTTTTAAACTTGTTGATTCCTGATAGGAATCAGTATTCATCACTTCTGAGAAAATTTAATACGGATATCATTTATATGAATAATTTACGTGTGAAATTAGAATTTCACCTGCCGTAAAAAAAGAGAGACATTGCCGCGGGACGGAACCCTTTGGATAGTCTCTCATCGTGATACATTTCAACTATACCACGCTTTATACACAAGTCAAGGGGGAAAAATTATGAAAGCATTTCCCAAGCCCCAAACCCTCGAAATCTGGGGTGAATTTGCCTGTTTTTCTCGTCCAGAATTGAAGGTCGAAAGATTCAGCTACCCTATTATTACTCCCAGTGCGGCGCGGGGGATATTTGATGCTGTATACTGTAAGCCCAACAAAGACCCGGAGCAGGCACAATTTCGCTGGCAAATTACAAAGATTGAACTGCTCGCCCCCATTGTTTACATTGCATTGCGTCGTAATGAAGTAAAAGAGAAGGTTAATATGATTGCTGTAGGACGCTGGATGATCGGTGCCGAAGCGCCCGTGCCGATTTATGCCGATGGTGATCGTGACCTATTGGGCACGGATGAAAAAGGGCGTACTCAGCGCCAGACGATGGCACTTAAAAATGTGCGTTACCGTTTGACCGCCGAAATTCGTCCGTTCCCGGGTCATGAGGACAAACAACAGTCTTTGGAATCTCAATTCCGTCGCCGTGCCTCTCACGGTAAATGTTTTCATCAGCCGTGCATGGGCTGCCGTGAGTTTCCAGCATATTTTGAATTGAAAGAAGTTGGTGAGGAATTACGTCAACCAGTGAATCATACGCAAGATTTGGGTGTTATGCTTTATGATGTCTTTGATCTGCGCCGCCCTGGTTTGCCGTTGATGGAGGGTGAACATCCATTTATCTCATTATTCCATGCCCTGATTGATAACGGCGTGATCAATGTTCCGGATTTTAACAGTCCTGAAGTTTTGAAACCCGAAAGAGAGGTGGTCCATGCTTGATTTGTTGGTTAATTATGCAAAAACTCATGGTATTACTATTGAGCCGGGTTTCAAACCTAAGACTATTCGTTGGGTAATTATTTGTGATCAAGCAGGGCGCTTCCTTAACGTGCAGGAGCTTGGCAATTCCAGCGATAAAAACAACCGTGGCAAGGCTTTTAATGTTTGTCCTGATCTTTCTCAACCTGAGATGAAGGCTGCCGGTTCCGGATGCCGTCATTTTTTGGTAGACAATATCGAAGTGGTGGCCCTGATGGGAAAAAACGGGGATGTTTTGACAGATAAGACAATTGATGAAAAATATAAAAAGAAAGCCAAAGCTAAACATGATTTTTTTATTTCTTTGTTACGGCAAGGTGCTGGCGCAATGAAAGATTTGGATGTTTTGGCGGACTTGCTTGATTCGGCGGATTCATTATCCACGATTCAACATGCCTTTACCGCGCAGCGTTTTAAGCCGACCGACAGTGTAACCTTCGCAGTTGCCGGACGCGCGCCGATGTTTCTGGTTGAAGACAATGCCTGGCACGACTGGTGGAGAAATTTTCGTCAATCTCTATTGACAAAGAAGATCGCCAAGAAAAATATCCAGGAACATAATTCGGGTGGGCCGCTCCGTACAGTCAAATCCATGCGCTGTTTTGGCAGTGGCAGGCTTGTAGAACCTGTGCTGACTCATCCTAAGATAGAGGGATTGTCCGATGTCGGCGGATTATCCATGGGCGATACATTGGCGGGATTTAAACAAGAATCGTTTTGTTCTTATTTTTTGGCACAGTCTGAAAACGCCGCTGTTTCAGAGGATATAGCGGCCGCTTATCGTGGGGGACTAAATGATTTGATCAAATATCATTCGCGTCGTTTGACCGGGGCGAAGGTCGTTCATTGGTATGCAGGCGAAAATGAGGTGCCCGATGAATTGGATCCGTTGAATTGGCTGGCTGATGTTGAAGACACAGATACAAATGAACGTGATGCCCAGAATAGGGCGCGTTCCCTGCTGGAATCCATTCATGCCGGCGGGCGTTCAGATTTGTTGGAATATCGCTTTTATTCCTTGACGTTATCGGGCGCCTCGGGCCGTGTCATGATTCGTGATTGGATTGAAGGACAATTTGGCGAACTATCTGAGAATATCGATAAATGGTTTGACGATCTTGCCATTGTCCGGCGTGATGGAGATTCACTTGCTCCTCGCCCGAAATTCTTGGCTGTTCTGGGAGGTCTTGTCCGCGATTTGAAAGACATTTCACCTCCGGTTGAAACTAAAATGTGGCGTGTAGCTGTGCGTTACGAATCAATTCCTGAGTTCGTTATGGCGCAGGCGCTTGCCCGTGTCAGAGTGGATATCATTCAGGATCAACCCATGAACCATGCACGCATGGGAGTATTGAAAGCTTATCACATAAGGAAAGGGGATAAAAATATGCAGCCTTATCTAAATGAACAACATCCAGATGCGGCGTATCATTGCGGTCGTCTTATGGCTGTATTGGCAGAAATTCAAAGGGAAGCCCTTGGTGATGTGGGCGCCGGTGTGATCCAGCGTTACTATGCGGCCGCATCGGCCACACCGGCGCTTGTGTTAGGCCGTTTGGTCAGAACATCTAATTATCATCTGGAGAAGATCAATTATCGAAAAAAAAGGGAAGGATTGAAGGACTTGTTTACCGGCATATGGTGTTCATTGAAGGATAAAGTTCCGTCAGTTCTTAAATTGGAAGATCAGAGTGTTTTTGCTTTAGGTTTTTATCAACAATCAGGAAAACTCGCCTCAATAGACTGGGGCAAGTATGAATATCAATTCACCCCTAAAGAGGAAGGAGTAAATTCATGACTGCCCCCATTACCAACCGCTACGAATTCTTGTTCCTATTTGACTGTCAAAATGGTAATCCCAACGGTGACCCTGACGCGGGTAACTCCCCGCGTATGGATCCGCAGGACTTGCACGGCCTTGTTTCCGATGTGGCTATCAAGCGACGTATCCGTAATTACGTTCAATTTTCTCGTGGGAACGAATCACCCTATTCCATATTCGTAGAACATGCGACAAATCTGAACCGTCCCATCGCTAAAGCACACGAAGAAACAGGGGGGCTACCTGATGAGAAAAAAGGTGCTGGAAAGAATAAAGTTGAGGAGGCTAAACAGTGGATTTGTCGCAATTTCTACGATGTGCGTGCTTTCGGTGCCGTTA
>CAZKUL010000092.1:0-11582 GCA_964555945.1 uncultured Planctomycetales bacterium | reverse complement strand
CCGGCAGCGACATTCGCGCATTTGGACGCCACCACCGAATTGTCACGTCCCATTGCTGAATTGGGTATTTATCCGGCTGTTGATCCGTTGACGTCAACGTCGACCATTTTGGCCCCGGAGATTGTGGGAGAAGAGCATTATAAAGTCGCGCGCCGGGTGCAGGAAATCCTGCAGAAGTATAAGGAACTCCAGGACATCATTGCCATCCTGGGCATGGATGAACTTTCCGAGGAGGACCGTCTTACGGTCGAGCGTGCCCGTAAAATCCAGAAATTTCTCTCCCAGCCCTTCCATGTCGCCGAGCAATTTACCGGCATTAAGGGCAAATATGTGCCCCTGGAAGAAACGATCCGTTCCTTCAAAGAAATCCTGGAAGGCAAGCACGATGCCATTCCCGAGCAGGCGTTTTATATGGTGGGAAACATCGATGAAGTTATAGCTAAGTCCAAGACTTTATAAATATTCCTTACCGTCATCCTGAGTGTAGCGAAGGATCTTAAGATGTCTTAAGATTCTTCGGCTGCGCCTCAGAATGACAATAGGGGGAGAATATGAGCTTTAAGTTGTCTATTGTCGCACCCACAGGCAAGATTTTTGACGACACGGTCGACTCAATCGCTGTTGTCGGCACAGAAGGTGCTTTTGAGGTTTATAGTAAGCATACGCCTTTGATCTCTTCGTTAAAAGCCGGGCGCGCCCGCGTGCGTCAGGCTGGTCGTGAAACTGCGTACGAAATTACCAGTGGGATTCTGGAAGTCGACCTTGAGCACAATGTGACCCTCTTAGCTGACCAAGCCACCGCCGTTTAAATATGAAAAAGATTACTGAAAAAGTCCTTTACGAAGGCCAATGGCTTTCTGTCAGGGAGACCACCTACCAAACTAAGTTAGGTCAACAATTAAGATGGGAGACAGTGCATCGCAAGCGTTCGACCGTGGGTGTCGTCATACTCGCCCGACTGATGCCCTCCAAGCGCTTTATCCTTATCAAACAATACCGTCCGGCCATTGATGGTTATATCATAGCCTTGCCGGCGGGTCTGGGATTCAACGATCCTAATCATGCGCTGGTTGAATTAAAGGAAGAAACAGGTTATGCGGGCAGCATCGTGGATGTGAGTCCTCCTTTAAAAACCGGCGCTTCGCTCATCAATGATAATGCCAGGATTGTTTGTATCGATGTGGATGAGCATTTGCCCATCAACCAAAACCCTGTGCAAGAATTAGAAGATGCCGAGGATATCGAAGTCCTATTGGTGCACAAAGAAGAGGCCAAGGATTTTTTGTTAAAGCAAATTGAAGAAGGCATTCATGTGGCGGCAAATTTGTGGTATATTTTTGGGGTCAATCAATGGATGGTTTAAGAAAATCTTGGGTCTCATTCATTTCCCCCTCCCTGGCCCTCCCCACAAAGGGGGAGGGAAAAATATTCTTAGTGTTAACATTCATCCTCTGCGGCATTTGCTCTCTTGCTTTTGCCGATGGGACCATCGTGGGGACAGTTACATATAATGGGGCGATACCGCCGGCAAAGTTGATCCATATGGATGCGGACCCTATTTGCTATGCGGTCAATAAGGGGAATGTGCACATGTCGTCCATTGTTGTGGGCGGCAATAATGCCTTGGGCAATGTTTTTGTCTACATCAAAAGCGGTTTACCCCCAACCCATTATCCAGCGACTGTTCCGGAGGTAGTGATCAATCAAGCGGGCTGCAACTATACGCCTCATGTGGTGGGGGTGATGCCAGGACAGAAGGTAAAATTTCTAAATCCCGATGGGACCCTGCATAATGTCCATGTCATGTGCCAGATAAACCCTGAATTTAATGCCTCCATGCCGGATTTTCGCAAGGAGATGGAAGTGACCTTTGACAAGCCGGAATTTATGTTTCCCGTCCGCTGTGATGTTCACCCCTGGATGCAGGCCTGGATGGCGGTCATGGCCCATCCTTTTTTTGCGGTAACCGCTCCAGACGGTAGCTTTGCCATCAAAAATGTTCCGGCCGGTACCTATACTATCGAAGCCTGGCACGAAAAATTGAAAAGCCAGACAACAACAGTTACTGTTACCGATAATTCGACCCAGAGAATAAATTTTATTTTTTCAGAGCCGAAATAGTGGTAGTATGAAATTGTTCTCTTAGGTTCTTGTCATCCTGAGTGAAACGAAGGATCTTAATAAAATTAATTCTTTAGATATTCTTCGGAGCAACTGCGAATGTCCGTTTTGAGGACCTTCGCTCAGAATGACTAAAAGGAGGCTTATGGACATCAAATACATTCACGTCATTCTGATCGTTGTCTCGATCGCCCTGTGTCTGGGTTTTGGCTTTTGGACGTTGAGCCACAGTTATCTGGCAAGCGCTTTTGGTTCATTTGCCGTTGCCGCTGCCTTGATCATTTATTGCATCAAGTTTATCCAAAAAATGAGGACCTTATAAAATGGTATTTTGCGCGGTTTGTTTTGGGGACCCAACATCACCGTTGACCCATGGCTATAATTATGCCGTGATTGCTTTATTGGCCGTGACGGTGATCGTCTTATCGGCGTTCGGTGCCTTGTTCCTAAATTTTCGCAAAAGAGCCAAAAATTCAATGCGTTAAGAAAATATTCTTTTATCTTATTTATCTTTCTAAAATTTATGTTATAGTTTTTATTGTCTTCATTAATCCCTAAATATATTTTTCTTGGAGCATTGATTTGATGAGCAGCGCACACGATCCGGCCCACCACGATTCATCCCACGAATTGTCTTTTATCCGTAAATATGTTTTTTCGACCGACCATAAGGTCATCGGCATTCAATACTTATTTATGAGTTTGTTTTTCCTGCTTTTTGGTTTTTGTTTGGTCATGCTCATGCGCTGGCAATTGGCCTATCCCGGACAACCCATGCCATTTATAGGGAAGTTTTTCGGCGAAAACAGTATGCCGGGCGGTGTCATGCTGCCGGAATTTTATAATCAGTTGGGGGCGATGCACGGGACCATCATGGTGTTCTTAGGGGTCGTTCCTTTAGGATTTGCGGTTTTTGGCAATTACCTTATCCCTTTGCAAATCGGTGCTAAGGACATGGCTTTCCCACGATTGAACATGTTCAGCTACTGGTTGTTCTTTGCCGGCGGTTTGTTGATGCTTTCCAGTTTCTTTTTGCCGGGTGGTCCGGCGAGCAATGGCTGGACTTCGTACGCGCCATTATCCGACATTGCCCACGACGGCCAGACTATTTGGCTGTTTAGCATGTTTATTATTATTATTTCCTCACTTCTGTCTTCGTTGAATTTCATTACCACTATTTTTCAGTTACGCGCTCCCGGGATGACTTTTGAACGCCTGCCCTTTTTTATTTGGGCCCAATTGATCACGGCTTTTTTGTTGCTGTTGGCCTTCCCGCCGCTCGAAGGGGCTGCTTTTCTTCAGCTGTTTGACCGTCTGCTGGGCAGCAGTTTCTTTTTACCGGCAGGCTTGTTTGTCAACGGCCAAATAGCCAATGTCAGCGGGGGAGGCAATGCGCTTCTCTGGCAGCATCTCTTTTGGTTTTTGGGTCATCCTGAAGTCTATGTTATCATTCTACCGGCCCTGGGGATTGTGACTGAAATCATCGCCTGCAACACGAGAAAAAATGTCAGCGGCTTTGGCATGATGCGTTACTCGGTCATCTTTTTGGGATTTTTGTCTTTTATTGTCTGGTCCCACCATACTTACTTGACGGGGATGGGAACTGATATTACCGCGTTCTTTCAAACGACCACCATGATCATCTCTATCCCGTCCATCATCATTGTTTCCGCCTTATTTATTACACTCTGGGGCGGGTCTATTCGTCTTAATATCCCGATGCTTTTTGCGTTGGCATTTTTGCCCATGTTTGGTTTTGGAGGTTTGACCGGTTTGCCTTTGGGGTTGGCGGCCACCGACATTCCGTTGCACGATACATACTATGTTATCGGCCATTTTCATTACGTTGTTGCTCCAGGCGTCATTTTAGGTCTATTTGCAGGGATTTATTATTGGTTTCCTAAGGCGACTGGGCGAAAGATGAATGATCTTCTAGGTCATCTCCATTTTTGGCCCACCTTGATAACCATGAATTTTGTGTTCTTCCCCATGCTCATCCAGGGATTGATGGGTGTTAACCGTCGCATGTATGATGGTGGGGCGACCTATTTATTCGCGCATGATGTGCTCTTCTGGAACGTAGTCATAACCTGGGCGTCCTATGTTTTGGCTATTGCGCAACTGCCATTTATTTTTAATTTCTTCTATAGTATTTTCAATGGTGAGAAGGTTAATTCTGATAATCCGTGGCATTCCTCGACGCTTGAATGGGCCACGCCAACGCCGCCACCACACGGTAATTTTACCAAACCCATTACAGTTTACCGGGACCCATACAGTTACAGCCTAGAAGGGGCGCCAAAAGACTATAGTCCCCAGGATCAGAAAGAGATCTAAATTGTCTAATACACACGAATCCACAGAAGAATTTATACCGTATATCGTAGAACCCCGGCCAGACACCGGCCTTTATAACGCCAAATTTGGGATCTGGTTGTTTTTGGCCTCTGAAGTCATGCTCTTTGGGGCTTTGTTCTCGGCCTACATCCTTCTTAGGGTAGGTTCATTTTCCTGGCCGGTGCAATCAGAATTCCTCAACGTCCCTATCGGTGCTTTAAACAGTGTTATTCTTCTTTCGTCCAGCATTTTCTTTATCCGTGCCTGGGTCGCCTTGAAAGCTGATGATATTGTCAAGTATAAGAAGTTTATGTATTTGGTCATCGGTTTCGCCTTTTTATTTTTGTGTTTTAAAGGGGTGGAGTATTATCAGCATTTCAGCCATCACGAATACCCTAAAACCAGTGTTTTCCTGGCTCTTTATTTTTTAATGACAGGATTGCATGCCTTGCATATCATCGGGGGCATCGCGGTCAACATTTATTATGCCGGCCCTGGCATGTACCTGCGGGCGCAAAACAAGCAATGGTTTATCAATCGTGTTGAAGTGGCTGGCCTCTATTGGCATTTTGTTGATTTGGTATGGATATTTTTATTCTCGACGTTGTATCTACTTTAATATGACAGAACACAATTCAAATCAATCTGAATTCAAAAGAGACATTTTAATTTACTTTAGCATCATCGCTATGACAGGCCTCATTGTGGGTATCAGTCATTTGCAGCTGAAGATCATGGGGATTTTCCTTATTGTGCCCATTGCTTGCACGGAAGCGATCATTTTAGCTTATTATTTCATGCACTTGATGACCAAGAAGAAAACCATCCATTTAGTTTTGCTCTTGACAGTGGTTGTTTTTATAACGTTATTATTCTGGCCGGCATGGGACGTCGGTTATTCGCCGCGGACACCTAGCGAATTTACGCACTTTTGATTTATGGACACTCTTTTACAAAAACTTCTTCCCATGCAGCCTTTAGCCTCAGTGGAAGGCCGTGACAACGATACCTTGATGTATTTGATCCATGGACTGGTCCTCATCTTGTTCGTGGGGTGGGCAACGTACTATATTGTTGTTCTCATTAAATTCCGCCAAAAGAAAAACTCTAAAGTTGTCCATGACCATACACCTCACAAGATTTCCTCATACGTTGAATGGGTCGTGGTGGTCGTCGAATTCCTTCTCCTTTTTGCATTTTCAATACCCTTTTGGGCGGTGCACCAGGCTGGATTTCCGACCGGAAAGAATATCATGGAAGTCAAGGTCGTGGCCCAGCAGTTTGCCTGGAACGTCCGTTACGCGGGGCCGGATGGAAGATTTGGCCGGGCCAGCGCCAGGTTTTTAAATGATAATCCCATGGGGCTTGACCCCCAGGACCCTGATGGCACAGATGATATCACAACCATGAACCAGATTTACCTGCCTATTGATAAGACCGTTATTATCACCTTAACAAGCAAGGATGTTATTCATAGTTTTGGCGTGCCGGCGATGAGGGTCAAGCAGGACGTGATTCCAGGCATGACCACCCACGTCTGGTTTACGCCCAACAAGCTGGGACAGTTTGAGATCGCCTGTTCCCAGTTGTGTGGCACAGGGCACTACCGCATGCGCGGGATCATTAATGTCGTCAGTCAGGGTGATTTTGACCAATGGATACAGCAAAATAAGGGAATTCATGACTAACCATACTCCTACCCCACGATCGCAGGAACCTGAGGATATCCAAAAACGTAATTTTATCAAAGGTCTGACCGGTGCCGTCTTAGGTTTTATAACCCTTTTTCTGACCATACCGTTTGTTTCCTTCTTGATTCCATCATCCAATGAGGGTAATGAGGAGAAGTTTATCAAAGTCCCCAATTTTCCGGCTGTCCCAACGGGAAAACCAACCAAGCTCACCTTTGAAGATGTGGACAAGCAAGCGTTTATCACCAGCAGTGTGGTTTATGATATCTGGGTGATCAAACATGAGGCAGATATGGCCACCGTTTATTCACCGTTATGCCCGCATTTAAACTGCCGGTATACTTTTGTGGACAAGTTATTTAAGTGCCCGTGTCATGGCAGCGTATTTAATGAAAGCGGCAAGTGCATCGGCGGCCCTTCGCCCAGGCCTTTAGACACGCTTCCCTACAAGATTGAAGGCGGCGAATTGTTTGTGAAATGGGAACTGTTTAAAGCAGGCATCCCGGAAAAAGTAGAAGTGTAAATATGAAAGAAGGCATGGACAAAAATCCTTTACTTGAGAATGTAAAAAATTGGGTCAACGAACGTACGGGGTTAATCACATTTTTTTCAGAATTTCTGCATGAAGAAATCCCCGGCGGCACCAGGTTTTCCTATACCTTGGGGTCTGCCTGTATGTTCCTCTTGACGATGCAGATTGTCAGCGGCATATGGCAGTTGTTTTATTATGTGCCCACGGTCGATTATGCCTATTCCAGCTTGAATTACCTTCGCCTGCAAGTGCCTTATGGATGGCTCATTCACGGCATCCATTATTGGGGGGGCACCTTATTTACCATCATCGTCGGGCTTCATGCCTTGCGCGTTTTTATCTGGGGTTCCTACAAAAAGCCCAGGGAGATGGTCTGGCTCATCGGTATTCTTTTGATTATCCTGACAGCCCTGTTTATGTTTACGGGCCCTGTACTTCCCTGGGATAAAAATGGGTATTGGGCAGGGCAGGTGGGGATTGGTATTGCCGGTTCTGTGCCTATTGTTGGTTCTTTTACACAAGCCATCTTGCAAGGGGCCAACAAAATGGGGCAGATGGCGCTTTTGAGAATGTATGTTCTTCATGTGGCTATCCTGCCCGCAGCCATTGGCGCCTTTGTGATGCTGCACCTGGTCGCGTTTCGTACCTACGGCGAATCAGGCCCGTGGGATGAGAAGAAGAGGAAAAAAGTCGGTTACTTCTGGCCGGAGCAAATTTTCAAGGATGTCCTGGTTTCGTTGTTAATATTTATGTTGCTTGTCTATCTTTCCGCGTTCTTTCCGGCGCCATTTTCCGGTTTGGCTGATCCCATGGACACCTTGGTGACACCCAAACCCGCTTGGAATTTTCTTTTCCTTTATCAGATATTGAAAATTTTCCCAGGTCCCTTGGAACCCTTAGGCACCGCCGGCGTTCCTTTGCTGATCGTTTTATTATTTGCCTCCCTGCCTTTTGCTGATAAGAGTCCTGAGAAAAATCCATTCAAGCGCGGTTTTGTGGTCTTGAGCGGTCTTGGCTTTGTTGGTTTGATTTTGTACTTGACCTGGCTTGGCTATATTTATAGAAGTCCTGCGGAATTGGCCCAAATGGAGCCTCAGAGTTCTGTCAGTCTGCCCAATGCTGATCGGTTAACCGATGGTGAACGTTTTGAGGCCATGCGTAAGGCCAATAGTCAAAAACAGATTACCGGCAAAGAACTTTTTAAGACTTTAGGTTGTACGGAATGCCATACGACAAACAGCCTTCCCAGCAATAAGCAGGGGCCTGATCTTGCCCTGGCCCATGGGAACAATCGTACCCATGTGTGGCTGCATGAGCAGATTATCGCGCCCCAGTCGCATAATCCCCGTACGATTATGCCGCCGTATTCTCAGTTAAACGAGCAGAAAGTTGAACTTTTGGTGGGATATATTGAAACCCTGAGACCTGCTCCCGTGGCTGCACCAGCACCTCCACCGGCGCCGGCTGCGGGTAGCTCTGCGGCCGATAACAATGCCGCCTTGGTTGAGTATGGCGAGCAATTATTTGATGCCCAAGGCTGCGTGCAATGCCATACCATTCAAGGCAGGCCCAGCAACAAGCCAGGCCCGGATTTGGTCATGTCGATCAAGAAAGATAAACCTACCAGCGATTGGCTCAAGGTCCAGTTAACAAATCCACAAGCGCATAATCCTTTAAGCATCATGCCGTCCTTTGCCAGCCGTTTGAATGATGACCAAATGAATGCTATTATTGTCTTCTTAAGCAGTTTATCGACCAGGGCTGTGGCGCCTGAGTCTGCCGCAGAAAAGCAGGCAGAAGCGGCCCAAGGTGGGCCCCAAGGATCTGCATCTGCCGGAAGCGCTGGAGCGGTCAACTCATTGGGTATTATAGGAGACCGTGAGCATGGAGCAATTTTATTTCACCAGTCTTGTATCATGTGCCATGGGCCACACGGCAATCCCAAGACGTCCGGCTTTACAGGATTCCAGAACGGGGCTCCCAAAGGTGTCCCCTCGCTTAATCCGATTGACCACAACGTCTTTAATAGCGATCCGCAGACTTTTG
The DNA here is from genome assembly GCA_964555945.1 of uncultured Planctomycetales bacterium. Classification (GTDB taxonomy): domain Bacteria; phylum Omnitrophota; class Gorgyraeia; order Zapsychrales; family Fredricksoniimonadaceae; genus JABDGZ01. The sequence continues at coordinate 2,855 of CAZKUL010000092.1, read as the reverse complement.
TCGAACATATCGACCAGTTTATCCAGCATGGCATCCCTAATACAGAGGGAGGGCCCAATATGCCCAATTTTGGTGATTCCCATACGCTGACCCAGGCACAGATAGCTGATCTGGAAGCCTATGTGTTGTCTCTGAATGGCGTTGACCGCACTGAAATCATGAACCCGGGTATTGAGCCAAAGGAATTCTTTTATACGATCCTCGGCATATTTTCAGCGCTGGCCCTGATCGCTGGCCTCTTCTGGTTCTTGATGAAATTGCTTAAAGAGTAAATCCACACAAATTATTCCTCCCCACAAAGGGGGAGGGAAATATCCTCAATTATAAAAAATGCAAACACAATTTACCTTCCTCAGGCGCTATTCTAAATTTCTTTGCATCATCACCTTATTCTTGATCGCCCTGGGCGCCTTGGTCAAAAGCACGGAATCAGGACTCTCCGTGCCGGATTGGCCGACGACCTATGGCAAATTCATGTTCGCCTATCCACTCAATAAAATGACAGGAGGGATCAAATACGAGCATACCCATCGGATGCTGGCTTCTGTCGTCGGATTATTGACTTTATTTCTGACTATATGGCTTCTGCGTATCAAACAGGCGCCTGTCTGGATCAAGCGCTTAGGCATATTTGCTTTTGTGACCGTTGTCCTTCAAGGTGTGTTAGGAGGACTGACGGTAATGTTTTTTTTGCCGGTTTGGCTGTCGACCTTTCACGGGGTCTTGGCCCAAACATTTTTTCTCATCGTCATTTTAATGGCTTATGGGTTGTCTATTGAACGTCAGCAGCGATGGAAGATGGAAGAAGAAAGCTTTAATCCGCAGGTTTTGCGCCTGGCGTTTCTTTTGATGGTGATGGTCTATATCCAATTGATCATTGGCAATATCATGCGCCATGCGCAGGCGGGCCTGGCCATCCCTGATTTTCCGACGATGGGATGGTCTTTTTTTCCGACCTTTGATGATGCGTGGCTGCAGAGGATCAATGCCTGGCGGTTTGAGAATAACCTGGATCCTGTTAATATGGGCCAGGTCATGATCCATCTGACCCATCGCTTTTGGGCCTTGTTGATCCTGGTTAATGTTTTATGGCTCAATCATGTTGTTTATCACGAATGTTTGGACAGGCCCATGATCTTAAAGACAGTCTATTGGCTTAATGTCGCAGTCATTTTACAGATCATGCTGGGGATTTCTACTGTGCTTTCTCACAAAGAAGTGTATACTACGACGGCGCATGTGACTACAGGAGCGATTGTGCTGGGGCTATCATTTTTAATGGTCCTACGGGCATCCCCGTTGACCTGGCGGCAGTTTAAAGCGGTGCTAACAAAGAATAGTTAACACTATGAGTAATCTTAAATTATACAAATCCTACTGGAACATGACCAAGCCTGGCATCATGGTGATGGTATTGGTCAGCACGGCTGTAGGTTTTTATTTTGCTGGTCACGGTATCCAAAAGCCCATATTGCTTATATGGACATTGCTAGGCTCTGCGTTGACTTGCGGTGGGTCATCTGTGCTTAACCAATATCTTGAGCGTGATGTTGATGCTCTCATGCAACGCACCAAGAAACGGCCCATCCCCACAGGACTTATCTCGCCGGAAGAAGCGTTGGGATTTGGGATTAGTCTGATTTTGACGGGTTTATTTGTGTTTTGTTGGAAGGTGAATTTACTAACAGCTTTTTTAAGCCTCTTGACTTGTTTTTTATATATTCTGGTTTATACTCCCATGAAACGATTGACCTGGCTCAATACGACCTTTGGCGCCATCCCAGGGGCCATTCCGCCGCTGGGAGGCTGGGCCGCAGCCACCAATCACCTGGACCCTGGGGCCTGGGTATTTTTCCTTATCATGTTTACCTGGCAGCACCCTCATTTTTACGCCATTGCCTGGTTGCTAAAGGAAGATTATAAGAAAGCGGGATTTAAAATGCTGCCGGTGGTCCATCCTGAGGCCAAATTTACATTTTTGCAGATCACCGCATTTAGTTTTTTGTTGGTTGCGTTTTCCCTCATGCCTTCGTTGATCGGTTTATCGGGGAAAATATACTTTTGGGGAGCATTGGTTTTAGGGATGGGGGTTTTATATGCCGCCTTTTTATTTCAACGCAGCCAATCGAATGTGGAGGCGCGCAAGGTATTAGGCGCATCCATTATGTATCTGCCGCTGTTGCTGATCTTAATTATTGTTGATGGAATATTTTGAACGCATGCACCCGCCAATCCTTCCGACTATCAACGCCACTTTAAACGCTTCCGCCGGCATATTTCTGATCTTTGGTGGTATTGCCATCAAGAACAAGCAAACGCTCAGGCACCGAAAATTAATGCTGTGCGCGTTCGGATGCTCGGCCCTGTTTTTATGCACGTATCTGTATTATCACTTGACCTCGAGGGGAATTTCTCATTACCACGGCAAGGGGATGTGGCGGACTATTTATTTTATTGTTTTGGGCACGCATACGCCGTTGGCGGTCTTGATCGTGCCCTTTATCATCATGGCCATCCGTCATGCCTTAAGAGGGGAATTTGAGAAACACACAAAGATCACCCGCTGGCTTTATCCTACCTGGCTTTATGTCTCAGTGACAGGCGTGGTTGTTTACCTAATGCTTTACGTTTTGCCTGGATAGCGACTACCAATAAAGTACGGATCAAGCCTTTTGCATTATATCCTGCCTGCAGCTTAAAGGGTAATGTCCAAGTTGTGCCCTGTATTGCCCCTCAAAAATCGATTACTATCCCATAAATATTTACCTAAATGTGAGTCCTATTGTTCCATAAATTTTTAAATCTTTAGTAAAAATTCCAAGTTTATAAAGGAATTAAATAGCAAATTGTGTTTT
>CAZKUL010000091.1:0-11668 GCA_964555945.1 uncultured Planctomycetales bacterium | reverse complement strand
CTGAACATTTCGGCGAAAACGTATTTAGTCTCAAGGTGATGAAAGAAATGCTTTCTCCAAAAGCGTATGTCTCCATTGAAAAGACCATTAAAGAAGGCGGCAAGCTGGATGCTTCTATTGCCGACGAAGTGGCTGAAGCCATGAAGAAATGGGCCATTGCCAAGGGTGCCACCCATTATACCCATTGGTTTCAACCCATGACCGGAGTCACTGCGGAGAAACATGATTCCTTTATCGATTGGGACGATGCAGGCGGTGTTGTTCTCAATTTTTCCGGCAAAAATCTGATTCAAGGCGAGCCTGATGCTTCTTCTTTCCCCTCCGGCGGATTACGTGCGACTTTTGAAGCTCGCGGCTATACCGGTTGGGACCCGACGTCCCCTGCTTTTATTAAAGAAGGACCGGAAGCAACCACCTTATGCATCCCCACCTTTTATATCGGCTATCATGGCGAGGCTTTGGATAAAAAAACACCGTTATTGCGTTCCATGGCAGCCTTAAGCAAACAAGTTTGCCGCTTGGCGAATCTTTTCGGTATTGATACCAAAGGAAAACGCGCCTACTGCACCTTAGGCCCAGAGCAGGAATATTTCTTGATCGACAAGGCCCATTACCAAGCCCGATTGGATTTGGTGGAAACCGGCCGCACCTTGTTTGGGTTAAAGCCAGCCAAGCACCAACAACAGGAAGACCATTATTTCGGTGCCATCAAGCCCCGCATCATGGGTTTCATGGAAGATTTGGACCGCACCTTATGGGGTTTGGGTATTCCTTCCAAGACCCGCCATAATGAAGTGGCCCCAGCCCAATATGAAATGGCCCCGATTTACGAAGATTTAAACGCAGGCGTTGATCACAACATGATCGTCATGGAAGTCATGCGCCAATTGGCCGATAAACATGGATTGGTGTGCCTTTTGCATGAAAAGCCATTCGCTGGTATCAACGGTTCAGGAAAGCACAATAATTGGTCGGTGGTCGGTCCCGACGGAAAGAATTGGCTTTACCCCGGCAAGACCCCGCATGAAAACGCCAAATTTCTGGCCATGTTATGCGCGGTTATCCAGGCCGTGGATTCTTACGCGGATCTTTTGCGCGTCACCGTCGCCACAGCTGGCAATGATCACCGCTTAGGTGCGAATGAAGCGCCTCCGGCGATTGTGTCCATCTTTTTGGGTGATCAATTAACAGACATCATTGAACAAATTGAAAAAGGTGGGGCTAAGACTTCCAAAGAAGGCGGTGTTTTGCACGTCGGTGTTGATTCCCTGCCGCAATTGGCTAAGGATACCACTGACCGCAACCGCACCTCCCCGTTTGCCTTTACGGGTGCCAAGTTTGAATTTCGTGCGGTCGGTTCCAACCAGAATCCTTCTGCGCCCAACATGGTTTTAAATACCATCGTGGCCGAGGCCATCAGTGATATTTGCGACCAACTGGAAGCCGACAAAAAAGCTGGCAAGAATTTCAACGATTCCCTGCAAAAAGTCTTGCAATCGATCATCAAGAAACATAAGCGTGTTCTTTATAATGGTGATGGTTATGTGGAAGAATGGCAGAAAGAAGCCAAGAAACGCGGGCTTCCTAATTTCAAGACCACACCCGAAGCCTTGGAAGCCATCAAGGTCAAAAAGAACATCGCGGTTCTCGTCAAGCATGGAGTTTTGACTGAGAAAGAAATCAATTCCCGCTATGAAATCAATGTCCATGCCTATGCCACCGTTGTTGCCCTGGAAGGCAGCTGTGCGGCAACCATGGCACGCACTCAATTGATTCCGGCTGCGATTGAATATCAAAAGCAATTGGCGGACAATATTAAGTCCGTTGGTACTTTGGGCAAGACCACCGCCCAGAAGAAAGTGCTCAAGGAGATTTCAGCCCTCATTGAGAGTTCAATTCTCACGACTGAAGCCCTGGAAGCAGCGGTAGCCAAGCATGATTCTGCTAAAACCGTCGCAGGCATGAGCAAACTGCGCGAGTCCATTGACGCCCTGGAAGCCTATGTTCCGGCTAATATATGGCCTCTGCCAAGCTACGCGGAAATCTTATTGATGAATGCGTAATAAGTGGTAAAACAAGTAGAGTAAAAAAAGTCGTGACAGGCACAACTTTCTATTAGAGAAAGTCGTGCCTGTCACGACTTTTTTATAGTATAATCTTTCCATGATTTTAATCATCAAGCACATCGACATCGAAGGTCCGGGGACCTTGGGGGATTTTCTTAATGCCCAGAGGGAACCATTTTCTATCATTGAGCTTGGCACGGGTGAGAAACTTCCGGCTGACCCAAAGCTTTTTAAGGCCGTGGTCGTTTTAGGCGGTCCCATGAATGTCGATGAAGAAGGCCGCTTTCCATTCCTCAAGCCTGAAAATGACTTTATTCAACAAGTCTTAAAGGCAGAGATTCCTTTTTTAGGCATTTGTTTGGGGTCACAGCTGTTGGCCAAAGCGGCGGGGGCCAAGGTTGTTAAATCGCCTGTCAAAGAAATCGGCTGGTATAAAATTCATTTGACGGACAAAGGCAAAAGAGACCCGCTATTTATGGGTTTCCGCGAAGATGACCCTATCTATCATTGGCATGGAGACATGTTCCAGATACCTTCCTCAGGCCAACTCCTGGCCCAATCCACAGGATGCCCCCATCAGGCGCTCAAAATCGGGAAGAATGCCTATGGACTGCAATTTCACGTCGAAGTGACTGACCGGAGTATCAAGGAATGGTGCGAGGAATATATCGCCAACGACCTCCCCGGACGTTTGGACCATGCGCGTACGATGATGGAGGATTATTGGAAATATAAACAGGCCTTTGATGCCCAGGCCCAGAGATTGTACACCAATTTTCTTAAATTATGCTCAAAATAGCCCTCGCCCAAATTAATCCGACGGTAGGGGATCTTGCCGGCAATACCAGAAAGATACTGGAATATACAGCGCTGGCCCAAAAAGCCGGTGCAGACCTCGTAGTATTTCCAGAGCTGGCTGTTTGCGGCTACCCGCCGGAAGATCTTCTTCTCAAAAAACATTTTGTGGCGGATAATATCAAGGCGCTGGACGCCCTGGCCCATAAGATCCATGGGGTGAGCGTTGTCACGGGATTCGTTGACAGTGATGCTACAGGAAAAATTTATAATGCCGCGGCCATCATCACCGATGGTAGATTGCAAGAGGTCTATTATAAGCAGGAATTGCCCAATTACGGTGTGTTTGATGAAAAACGGTATTTTTCGATAGGTGGGAACCCAGGAATTGTGACCATTAAGGGAGTTAAGTTAGGTATCAATATCTGTGAGGATATTTGGATTGATGGGGCGGCCTACCAGACACAGGCCCGTGCTGGGGTTAAGGTATTGATCAATATCTCATCATCGCCTTATCATGAAGGAAAACTGAAGCTGCGCGAAGAGCTCCTGGTGCGGCGTGCCAAAGAGACAAAGACCAGTCTCGTGTATGTCAATACGGTGGGCGGGCAGGACGAGCTTGTGTTCGACGGTGGGAGCATGGTGATTTCACCAGCGGGAAATGTGATAGCCAGGGCAAAACAGTTCGAAGAACAGTTAATCATCACAAACCTTGAGGGAAGCGAAGGACCCTCAGCGGCCGTTAATTCTCCAGGCAAAGACAGTGTAGCGCCTCTCCTGGATTCCTCTGAGGAGGTCTATAAAGCCCTGGTGATGGGGACACGGGATTATGCTTCCAAAAATGGTTTTAAGAAAGTGGCGCTGGGACTCAGCGGAGGGATCGACTCCGCGTTGGTGGCCTGCATTGCCTGTGATGCCTTTGGTCCCGAAAATGTGACGGCCTTCTCGATGCCGAGCCCCTTTAATAGCAGGTCTACCCGTCAAGATGCAAGGACGCTGGCCAAGAATTTAAAGATTGAACTCAAAGAAATTCCTATCAAGAGGATATTTGCCGCCTATTTAAAAACATTGGCGCCTTATTTTTCCCATAGGGCTCCAGACACCACCGAGGAGAATATTCAAGCGCGCATTCGGGGAAATATTCTGATGGCGATGGCCAATAAGTTTGGAGGACTGATTTTGACCACCGGAAACAAGAGCGAAATGGCCGTGGGCTATTGCACGCTTTATGGGGACATGTCGGGCGGTTACGCAGTCATCAAAGATGTTTTTAAAACCAAGGTCTACGCATTGGCGCGTTTCCGTAACAGCATCTCCCGCACAGCGCTAATTCCTAAAAGTGTCTTACTCAGAGCGCCTTCGGCAGAACTGAGACTAAACCAAACCGATGAAGAGACCCTTGGTTCTTACGAGGATCTGGATAAAATCTTGATGGCCTATGTCGAAAACCACGCCTCGCCCCAGGAAATCATAGGACTGGGGCTTGAGTCTAAAATGGTTTTAAGGACCATTCGTTTAGTGGACATGAATGAGTATAAGAGGCGCCAGGCGCCCCCGGGAGTTAAAATTACATCATGCGCTTTCGGCAAAGATCGCCGCTTGCCGATTACCAACAGGTATAAAGAATGAAATTATCTATTGTTATTCCCGCGTATAATGAAGAGGCCACCATTGAGGCCATCGTTCTAAATGTTCAGGCCGCGTCCTTGCCGCATGGCGTTTCCCGCGAGCTGGTCATCGTCAACGATGGCTCACAGGACAGGACAGCGGATATTCTCACCCGTTTTAGCGGGCAAGCCGATACCATCATAGTTCATCAAAGCAACCAGGGTAAGACCGCGGCTCTTTTGACCGGATTCAAGAATGCCACCGGGGATGTCCTTCTTATCCAGGATGCGGACCTGGAATATGATCCCCGTCAATATCCCGAACTCTTAGCGCCCATTTTAGGGGGAGAGGTTGAGGTGGTGTATGGCTCACGGTTTTTAGGGAACATTCAGGGGATGCAGTTTATCAACCGATGGGCCAATGAACTTTCTAATGGAATATTCAGTTTTCTGTATGGGGTGAAGATCACGGATATTAATACATGTTATAAGGTGTTTACCCGAAAGACGATTGAAGGGATGCCTATTACCTCCAAAAACTTTGCCTTTGAGACGGAATTTACAGTGAAACTTCTGGCTCGGGGATATGCTATTAAAGAAGTACCCATTGATTACACGGCAAGGTCGCGCAAGGCGGGTAAGAAAATAAAGTGGACGACCGCGTTGGAAATGTTTTGGCCCATCATCAAGTACCGTTTTTTTGTCCGTCCGAATTTCTGATATGGCACTTAAAGAACCTTTAACAAAATTCTTGTTTCCAGCGGCGAATATTCTCCTGGGAGTTCTTTTACTGGGTGTTTTTGCTGTGGCAAGCCAGAATGTCGTTGAAACATTTAAAGTGGCTGACATGTCCGCTTTAAAAAATCTTCAGCCCCAACCCGCCGATTATTTTTCTGTATTAGAGGAACAGGGGGCGCGTCCCGATAAAAATAGGATACGCTGTTACGTGGATTATTATAAGCATTTGCTGCACGATTTCCCAAATCTTTGGGATGCCTATGGCATGCTGGGCTACTGCTACCATTATTTAAATGATGATCGAACTGCCATCAAATATTTCAAATTGGGCATCCAACATTATCAGGGTTATTTCTGGAATTATTATGACCTGGCGGCTATCTATATCAATGAATCCCGTTACCAAGAGGCATCCGACCTATTGCAAAAAGCGCTGACCCTGGATCTTAAAGGCACCTTAAAGAAAATGTTTACCTCTCAATGGGTCTATCTGCCCCTCTTTGAACCCGATTTAACGAATGGTCTTACCCGTGCGGTCCGGCATCTTCAAGAAACACATCAATTCGGTTTTGTTTTAGTGCAGATATTAAATCGGATGGGGAACAATAAAGAGGCCCAAGACATGATGACCAAAATCAAGCCGGAACTGTATGCGTTTTGACCATTTAAAGAGCTTATCTGTCTCAGGAGCCATTTTTCTTATATTGTTTGTGAGTGGTATTGGGCTTAGTGCGCATAAACTTCTGTGGAACGATGAACTCTATACCCAGCAAACAGCCATTGATGCCGATTCTTATAGGGGTCTCCTTTATTTAAAATTCCCTGACGGCAATAAAAACCCTCTTTTTTACATCATCCAGAAAACAACCTGTAAGATCTTTTCATACCATCTGCCCGTTTATTTTCCTGATAATTTTTATAGGACCAGGGACATTCCCTCCCAAATCATACTCCGTATTCCTTCTGACATATACATGTCACTGGCGATGGCAGCCATGTTCTATTTCTTTACGCGCTTTTATTCTTTCTATGCCGCATCATACGCGCTAGGTGTGGCCCTGGCGACACCCATGGTATGGATGTATTGGGTGGAGGCGCGGCCGTATCCCCTATGGTTTCTATTGACCACGGTCCAACTGTTGTTTCTGGCCCACAGGATCATTTCAAAAGACTCCAAAGGCACAAAAAGATTCTTTTTGATTCATATTTTATTGGCGTTGACAACGCCAACGAGCGTGTTTCAAATTTCAATCGTCACCTTGATGCTCTGGTGGAAGGCAAGATATAATCTCAAACAACTGGCATTGGTTTGGGTCATCCCCATGGGCATCGCCGTGTTTTATTATTTTGCCGATACCATCTTTACGATAAGGACATACATGTTCTCTTCTAATTTTTTTGACGTGGTGATGCCCGAGAGGCTCTTTATCTATGTCGCTTACGCCTTAATAGCGTGGGTGTTGCCGGAAAAGTATAGAAAGATCTCCTGGAACATTTTCTTTTTACCGGTCTTTGTCCTGATTCTGGCCAGCGGTTTTTTTGTGTTGTTTGTCGATATATTTACCAAGAATTCCCAGCAAGGTTTTTTTAGCCGTTATTTGATTTATGTAACACCCGCGGATATCTTAATGTTTTCCCTGGCAAGTGTTGATTTGCGTCGATGGAGTCGTTCCAATCCATGGATCTGCATGAATGTGTCGATTGTCTTAGGAGGCCTGGTGATCCTGCGGGGACTCATGACTTATAGGGATATCCTGGCCTCCGCTACGTATTTACATTCACCGTGGTAACATCTTTTAAGTGATTTCAGGCGGGATTTGTTGGTAGTTAATTCTGCAAGACAAGAATGGAATGGACTAATGAAGATATGCGGGCCGCTGAAGATGACCATGGCCATTTTTATCGCAGCTATCTTTTTGATCCGTCCCTATTTCTTGCAGAGCCGGGGGATGTGGTATGTGGGCGATGATTATGATTATTTTGCCCACTCCAGTGCCATCGTCTTTGGTCAATATCCTTGCTATAAAAAAGAATTTTACACCATTGCCAAAGAGGGGCCGCAGAGCCCCATAGGGCCTGGCATCCTGGCCAGCCCCTTCGTGTTCGTTTTTTCTTTATTAGATAGGGCTCAAGCATCAACGATTGTGGCAGCCAGGACACAGGATAATATTGTCGGCTCATGGTCTCAATTTGGTTTTCAAGTGGCCAGTGTTTTTTATTTTATCTTTGCCTGTTATCTTCTGTTTTTTGGGATTTCCCGTTTTGTGCCCTCCTCGTCAGCCTCAACAGCCGTGATTCTTATGATGGTCTGCCAGGGTTTACCTTTATTTGTCTACCGCCGGCCCTTTTTTAGTCACTGCTCGGAATTTTTCATTCAATCTGCCCTGATGTATTTCTTTCTGGAGTTTATGGCTGGAAAACTTCATGCTGATGCCGGACAGAAGGATAGAAAAGATGCCACAAAATTAATTACTGGTGTTTGTGCCTTTTCAGGCCTGCTGTATCTCACCCGTCCTAATGATATCGGGTATGCCCTGATCTGGCCATTGTTGGTCATGGACTATTCCAAAGGGATAATCCCCTTGATGCTTGAATCACGGACAGGGATACTTTTATTTGCCGGCCTGATGCTGATTTTTAAATTTTGGCCAGAAACAGTCAATCATATGCACCCGTACGCCTGGGCAGGAGGATATTTAGGCTTCCATATGACAATCGGAGATTTAGGTCGAAGGATCGTTCATATTTTGATAGGGACAGACTGGGGATTGATTTTCACGGCCCCATTCTTTCTGATCAGTTTTGTTGGCCTATTTTTTTTAAAGAGACTCTCCAAGAGATTTAGGTGGCTGCTTGTTCCGATGGCTGTCAATTTATATGTCATTATCGCCTGGGGTTCTCAGGGGGGATGGTATGGCTATCGCTATTTAATTGTTTCGGCCATTCCGGTGATGACATTACCATTGGCATTTCTCCTGGAATGGATTTCAAAGAAAATACGCGGATGGGGCGTCATTTTGATTATGTTAATGGCGTTACCGCCGGTTTTGTCCATGATTGCTTTTGAAACCCATGATTATTTTAATCTGCAGATTTTTCCTGTGGATTTTCATCGTTCAGACTGGACTAATCCTGATCTTCAGGTAAATATCTGGTCTTGCCTTATCCATTTCCCAGGTAGTTTTTGTCTGCTGGTTTTCCAGGGTTTGCTGGCCCTGGTATACTCTGCGCGGGGAATGGCTCCTCCGCTAACACAGGTCACATGGGTTCGCGTTCTCATCATTTTATTCCTTCCTTGGCTGATGTGGGGGGGGAGTAGTATCATCAGTAATTTGATTTGCATTTTTCGTCGAAAAATAATAAAATAACCCCTTCCTATAGAATAAGTTTCAATCCAGATGTGAGAAGATTTGTCTATGAGTTTTCCGCCGAAGCAAGGTTTATATGATCCGCAATTTGAACACGATTCCTGCGGGGTAGGGTTCATCGCCCATATCAAGGGCAACAAGTCCCATGATATGGTCCGCCATGGTGTTGAGATTTTAGAAAATCTGGCCCATCGCGGGGCTTGCGGTTGTGATCCTGAAACCGGTGACGGGGCAGGGATCATGATCCAGATGCCAGATGCTTTCCTGCGCAAAGAATTGGCTAAAAACGATCTTGGGCTGCCGGCCCTTGGGGATTATGGCGCCGGACTGGTCTTTTTGCCGACCTCATTGGATGATCGCAATATCATTGAATCCTGGACCGAACATATTATCCACGAAGAAGGCCAGAAATTTATCGGCTGGCGAGAGGTGCCTCATGAGCCGACGAAGATCGGCCGTGTGGCCCGTTCGGTCATGCCGGCATTTAAGCAGCTTTTTATTGCCCGGGGACCCAAAACATCCCGAGAAGATTTCGACCGTAAACTCTATGTTATCCGCAAGCGTTTATGGAACAAGGTCTATAATTCCACGTTGCCGCAGAAGAATTTTTATTATTTTTGTTCGCTCAACAGCCATACCATGGTCTACAAAGGCCAATTGATGAGTGAGCAGTTGGACCGTTTTTTTCCGGATTTGAGTGACGCGGCCATGGTCTCAGCCATAGCCCTGGTGCATTCACGCTATTCGACCAATACCTTCCCCAGCTGGGCATTGGCGCACCCTTACCGCTACATCGCCCATAACGGCGAGATCAATACCTTGCGCGGAAATATCAACTGGATCCAGACCCGCGAGAAGCAATTTGTTTCCAAGGCCTTTGGTGCGGATTTAAAAAAGGTATTGCCTATTGTAGTGCCGCACGGGTCTGATACAGCGACTTTTGATAATGTCCTTGAGATGCTCGTTCTCTGCGGGCGTTCCTTGCCGCACGCCATGATGATGATGATCCCTGAAGCCTGGAGCAATCATCAGGAAATGGAGCGTTCCAAACGAGCCTTCTATGAATACCATTCCTGCTTGATGGAGCCTTGGGATGGCCCGGCGGCCATTGCCTTTTCAGACGGCCGTTATATCGGGGCCTTGCTTGACCGTAATGGCCTGCGTCCTTCGCGCTATGTGGTCACCCATGATGATATTGTCATCATGGCCTCGGAGGCCGGGGTATTGCCTGTCGCCGCTGAAAAAGTTGTAATGAAAGGCCGCCTGCAGCCGGGCAAAATGTTTTTAGTCGACACCCAGGAAGGGCGCATCATTGATGATAAGGAAATCAAAGATTCGTATGCCAGCCGTCAGCCTTATGAGAAATGGCTGAGAGAAAATGTCGTTGATATCCGCTCGTTGCCGACGCCTAAGAAAGTGCACGGCCTTAATGAAAAGACCCTGCTTGAACGTCAGCGCGCCTTTGGCTATACGCTAGAAGACCTGAAAATTTTATTACAGCCCATGGCCTTGGGGGAAGAAGCGACTGGTTCCATGGGTACCGATACGCCATTGGCTGTCTTGTCAGATAAGCCAAAATTGCTTTTCGAGTATTTTAAACAACTATTTGCCCAGGTGACCAATCCGCCCATTGATGCGATCCGTGAGGAAATTATCATGGCCGAGGACATGATGCTTGGCGCCGAGAGCAATCTGCTCGAGGAAGGCCCGCAGCATTGTCACCGATTATGGATACAGCACCCGGTGCTGGCCAATGAAGATTTGGAAAAAATCAGCCGCTTGCGCCGGGGCACCTTAAAAGCGTTGCGATTGCCGGCGGTGTTTGACAAAAAAGACGGTATTGGGGGGCTTGATGAAGCTTTCAATAGTCTGTGTGCCAAGGCTGATAAGGCCATTGCGGCAGGGGCTAGTATTTTAATTATCTCCGACAGGGATATTTCTGCCAAAAAGGTGCCCATCCCCTCACTTTTGGCTTGCGGTGGGCTGCATCATCATTTGATCCGCCAGGGTACCAGGACCAAGGTTAGTATTGTTGTTGAAACCGGAGATGCCAGGGAACTTCATCATTTTGCGCTTCTCATTGGCTATGGGGCCAATGCGGTCAATCCGTATCTGGCTTTCGAATCCATTGAAGCGATGATCAAGGATGCAAAATTTGAACTGTCCATAAGTTTTAAGGAAGCTCAGAAAAATTTCTCGAAAGCTTGTCATAAAGGTTTGTATAAAATTATCTCCAAAATGGGCATTTCGACCATTCAATCCTATTGCGGGGCCCAGATATTTGAAGCGGTGGGGTTGGGCCAGGAATTGATTGATAAATATTTTACCGCGACACCTTCGAGGATTGGCGGCATCACGATCGACATGGTGGCCCAAGAGGCCTTGATGCGCCATGAGAAAGGCTTTCCGGCGTGGGGCCTCTCGGACGGCATGCTGGAGGAGGGCGGTGAATATTACTGGCGTAAAGAAGCGGAATATCATCAATTGAATCCGACGACCATCGCTCTTCTGCAGCACGCGACGCGTTCGGGGAAATTCCAGGTTTTTCAACAATATTCCAAAGCGGTCAATGAGCATAGCCGTCAGATCGCCAATATCCGGGGGCTTTTGAAATTTAAAACAGGCCATGCCATTCCCATTGAAGAAGTTGAGCCCACCTCGAGCATTGTCAAAAGATTTGCGACCGGCGCCATGAGCTATGGGTCCATCTCACGGGAAGCTCATGAGACATTGGCCATTGCCATGAACCGATTGGGAGGGTTTTCCAATACCGGTGAAGGCGGCGAGGATGCCGTGCGGTATAAAAAAGACCCCAATGGGGATTGGCGCCGCAGCCGCATCAAACAGGTCGCCCAAGGCCGTTTTGGCGTGACCATTGAATATTTAGTTAATGCCGACCAATTGCAAATTAAAATGGCCCAGGGGGCCAAGCCCGGCGAGGGTGGCCAGCTTCCCGGCCACAAGGTTTCTAATGAAATTGCCATGACCCGCCATACGACGCCGGGTGTGGGCCTCATTTCGCCGCCGCCGCACCATGACATTTATTCCATTGAGGATTTGGCCCAGTTGATCCATGATTTAAAGAATGCCAATC
>CAZKUL010000090.1:0-11729 GCA_964555945.1 uncultured Planctomycetales bacterium | reverse complement strand
TGACCCTCCCCACAAGGGGGAGGGAATAACGTACTTATAACGGCTTAAGGATTACTAAGCCGTTATATGTGGGATGCCAATATCAACAACCTGCGTTCGCCCCGTATATAACGGTCCATATTTCCTTAAAAAACCTTTCTTGGGATAACTAAAGGTCACGGTCATCTTGGCCTTGATGCTAATGCCGTAAATGTCCCCTGTCGTCCCGTCTAAACCAGATGGGATGTCGACAGCGATGACGTAGGAAGCAAGCGTATTAATGGCTTGGATGATTCCATAATAAGGCTCGCCGATAGGACGATTTAAACCAACGCCAAAGATAGCGTCAACCACAATATCTGCGGATTGAAGGAATTTCTTAAAAGCGGAGTTGACACCATCAATCAATGTCACGCCGATGCCCAAATTTTCGGCCACACGATAATTGATCAAAGCATCAGCTTTAAGTTGGGAAGGTCTTCCGATAAGAAAAACGCGCGGTTTAAAACCTAAGTTAAACAAATAACGGGCAGCCACAAAACCATCGCCGCCATTATTACCGCTGCCACAGACGATAACGACCGAAGATTTTCTTCTGTCTTTTAATTTATTAAAAATCTCCCGGGCCAGTCCCTGCCCGGCATTCTCCATGAGCACGACGGAGGGAATACCTATCTTCTCAATGGCCCAACGGTCTAAGGCTTGGACTTCCTGAACGGTCAGACTTTTCAAGGCACATCCTGAGGGTCTTCTGCAAGCCCCAAAAAGGACCTGACGCTTCTCATCGGCTGGATATTATAAATAACAGGCTCAAAGCCGGGAGCATCTTCCAGCTCCCGAAGCATGGCCGGATCCACCTTAAAATGAATCCCCACCTTCCCAGAATTCTCAATTTCCAAAGGCGTCCGGTTGGCGGTAAAGTCAACACCACCGCGTGTAGCCTCCATGCCTGAATGTGTGTGGGTCATCATCGCAGGGCTTATATCGACTGGAAACACCCTCTCTAAAGCAGCATTCAATGTGGAATATAATCCTTTTGTTAAAACATCTTTTACAAAATCATAAAATTTAGGACGTAACATACCTATTGTGGTCTTTGCGTCACTTGTGAGCACAATGACCGGTTTGCCTTTAAATTTGCTGTGGGGGATACTGTTTAGAAAATCTTCCCCCCTGCCTCCAGGCATATTGTAATCAGTAATCACTAATCCAATCTTAGGATATTGATTTAATCTTTCTAATCCCAGCTTACCATTTAGGGCCATTAAGACGAAATAGCCTAGATCCGTCAAATGATTACGCATTCTAATAAGCTGAATTGGAACATCATCAACAACTAAAACGACTGGCTTCTGTGTTGATTCAACTGTTTCAACAGGTTGATCACTCTTATACTTGTCAAATAATACCCGGGCCTCTTTGTAAATTAAACCGACATCTATTGGATTATCATAATGAACTCTCACACTTTTTGCAGCCGCCCGTGTCTGATATCTGGCCTCTACCGTATCTGCTGTCAGATAAGCTTCGATGTCCCCAGGATCAATACCAAAAAATTCACCTACTTCTGCTGATACTCTTTTAATAATAGTAACATCACTCATTGGTCCAGGAGAAACCATCGCTCTACTAGGCAATGGCTGCAAATCATCTATCAATGCGCGTAACATCGGTTTCGCATCAAAATGAGCAAGAGGTCTACGTGTTAATATTCGACCATGAAAAGAAATCCGGTCTCGTATGTCATCATATTCTTCCTGATTACTGAAATAGAATGGCGTGTAACCATTTCTTAATAAAAAGAAATTCATCATAAACCAGGCTAGTCTATGATGACCATTCGCTGGATGAGAACGGTCCTTATCGATCTCACTTTCATCAAGAACAGAATCAAAACCTGGAATGATAACATTTCCATGGTCTGGAGAGAAATAATGTTGGGTGACAAAATCAAAATATAAATTTACGGCCTCTTCCAATACCCTTTCTCTGCCCATTACCCTAGTGTTTGCTCTGCGCATGATGCTATCTAGACCCTTAACATATGCTAATCTTTGGGTTCTGATCTCTCGAGAGTACCGCTCCCCACGAAAAATTTCATACAACCTAATGGCGCGTAGCCATGTTAACGGTCTGATTGAATTAGAAGAACCTACATTAATGATTATCTTATTAAAATAATGGACCGCGTCCATAAAGTAAGGATCCTTCCCCCAATTAAAGATTTTTTCTGGCTCCAACCCCACTTTAACCATCGCCGCATCTCTCGCGGCAGGACTGACACCGGCAGAGATCAGCTCGCTCTGTGAACCGTTGTCAGATACGATAGAAGCATGATCGGTAAAATCCTCCGCTTTAGCCAACATGGCTGCACTAAAACCCATTCCACCCGAGAAGTATTTTCTGGGAATCATTTCCTGGGATAGCGGGTCGGTTTCTTCTTTGATGAAATTATAGGCGCCTTTTTTGAAAGCTTGGAGATAGCGTTGGTAAATTAACTGTACATCATTCTTGTTGTTGGACGAGTACTGGATGCCGGCTGTTTTGTTTTTATTGGCATATACTTGCTCCAAAATACTATCCTTGATTTTCTTCTTATACCAGTTGGCCAGGATCAGTGAATTATAAACTTGGCGCAGTTGGGCAAAATTCTTGTCGGCGTTGACTTCTTTAGTAAGTTCAGGGATGACGATCTCGCGGACGATCTGGGATCCAAGGGCGTTGATATCTTTGGTTGGCGTACCGGTGTTTCCCTGGGATGCTTTCACTTTCAGAGGTTCACTTGGTTGGCATTCGGCTTGGGGACACGTTCCTTGTAATTCTGACTTGAACATGTCCCCTGGTTGGCTTTGGTTTTTCTCTAACGCGAGATAATCCTGCTCCAACATCACTTTTAACGTGCTCCTCACAACATATGCGGTCCCCACCTTCGCATTTTCGTACACAACAGCCTTGTCGGGAACGATCCAGACTTTGTTAAAAGTATTGACGGAAATATTGGTGGTGCCGAATTTCTTTACGGCTTCTTCATAGACCCTTTTCCAGAATTTCTTACCGATGGCATCCTCAGGATAGATGAGCGAAGCGGTGATTTGCTTGAGCATATAATCTTCAGCCAACAGGTCCCGGCCCATTTCGGTTTGGCCGAAAGATGGAGGAATGATCCTGTCTTTCTCATAGGGCGAAAGATTGACCCATAGGTCTTTTTCCGGGACGGTCAATGAGGCCAAGAAATATTTGATGAGTCGGATGGCGTCGGTTTTGAGTTGTTCTTGTTTTGTAAAAGAATCACCTTTATCCAAAATAAAATCAAATTTAAAAGGATTATCCGTATGGACCTTAATGCCTTTAAGGATAGGAGGATTGTATTCAGGGCTTAAACGCACCATCACGCCGGGGACAGGGAGATGAAAAACAGCATCGGATGACAAATCCAGGGCCTGGGCCGCTGGTATAGGGCCCAAGGAATTTAGCAGAAAAAACAAAAAAATGGTAACGGATTGCCACCGCCTGCAAAACAGGCCACGCAATGATAAAAATGGGGAAAACCCTATGTGCAGCATGGCCATTTAGAATATAGCATATAGATATAAGAAAAACAAACCCGTGTATGTGCGTAGGGGCGGACCTTGTGTCCGCCCAATGGAGGTCCTCAATTGGGACATCAATGAAAAATTATAGTTCTTTGATCCCAAATCCTATTTCAGCTTCAGCCATTAATTTGTCACCTACAAGGGCCTTGCATTTCACAAAGCCGGCTCGGGGCAATAATTTGACCGTGGCAACTTCAATGGTCAATTGGTCACCTGGGATGACGGGATGATGAAAACGGGCTTCAGTTTTGGCGAGATAATAGATCAGATTTTTGCCTTGTAAATTTTTGCTGTAATAAAAATAAATAGACCCGGCCTGGGCCATGGCTTCGATGATCAAAACCCCAGGCATGACTTGCTCGTTGGGAAAATGCCCTCGAAAATAGTGTTCATTGACCGACACATTTTTGAGGGCCACCAGCTTCTCGTTGGGGCGGCATTCGATGACACGGTCAATCATTAAAAAAGGAAAACGGTGCGGGATGATTTTTTGGATGTCGGCGATGTCGAGTTTCATGGCACGTCCCCTCCCCTAAGCCCTCCCACAGAAGGGAGGGGAAAAATTATTTTTGAAAAAGATACTTGGCTAGGATATCTGTCTCGATATTGACACTGTCCCCTGCTTTTTTAGAACCAAGAGTTGTCACTTTAAGCGTATAAGGGATTAAATAAACGTCTAGATAATCTCTGCCAACTAAACCTACAGTAAGGCTGATGCCATCGACCGTGATAGAGCCTTTGGGTACAAAATATTTACGATTGGTTTTGCTAACACCAAGGCGTAAGGCGACCCAATTCTTATCTTGCGTAATGCCTTTGATGACAGCCACCTCATCCACATGCCCGGTGACAAAATGGCCGCCCAAACGGCTGCCTGCCTGTAGGGCCAATTCTAAATTGACTCGATCACCAACGTGCAGGACCTTGAGCGATGTTTTCTCAATAGTCTCCTTCATCAAATCAAAGCTCACCACACTGCCCTTTTTAGCGGTCGCTGTCAGGCAAACGCCGCTAATGGAAACGCTGTCCCCCTTTTGGATTTTCTTGGCCAAAGGACCCACCTCAATGGAGAAGACCATTAAATTCTTTTCTACATCGATTTTCCTGATAGTGCCTATGAGGGAGATAATGCCGGTGAACATAGTTAATCGTCATTCTGAGGCGTAGCCGAAGAATCTTAAGACATCTTAAAATCCTTCGCTTTTGCTCAGGATGACGGTTCCTTTAAATTATCATTTTGGATAACCTTGAATCAAGATATCTTCGCCAATTTTATCGAAACTCATGTCTTTCAAATGGACTATGTCCGCCAAATTCTTTGCCTGAAAACCGCGTACAGCTGCAATGCCCTCGCCCATGATTTTAGGCGCCGTGTAGATCATCATTTTATCGACGCAATGGCGCGCCAACGCTTCACCCACCAATGCCCCTCCGCCTTCGATGAGGAGACTTGCCACCTCCCTGTCACCTAAAAATTCCAGGACCCATTTCAGATCAATTTTCCCCCGATAAAGAGGTGCCTTGATGACCCGGGCTTTTATTTTATTAAGTCTAGTCCTTCCTGTAAATATAAAAATATCTTCAGGACGGGCCCCTTCAAATAATCTGGCCCGGGGAGAAATCCGGCCCTGCGTATCTAAAATGATTTTCTTAATGCGCTTGGCTGGGCTTGTGAAGAGCTTGGGATCATCCTTAAGGACAGTGTTTATGCCAACCATAATGGCATCAAAACCAAATCTCAGGCGATGGGCATAGTCACGCGCAAAGACAGAGGTTATCCATTTGGACTCTCCATTGAGGCAAGCAATCTTGCCGTCGAGCGTTTGGGCGATTTTCGCGGTCACAAAAGGATGGCCTGTGGTGATCCAACAATTAAATGATTCATTTAAATGTGTTAATTCGTGGGCCAGCAAGCCATGCTCCACTTCAAGACCTTGCTTTTTTAAGAATTTCAGTGATTGGCCATTATTAAAAGGGTTGAGATCAAGCGCGCCTACCACCACTTTTTTAATCCCTGCTTTTAAAATCGCCTGCGTGCACGGCGGTGTGCGTCCTGAATGGCCGCAAGGCTCTAGAGTCACAAACAATGTCGCCCCGCGGGCACGGGCGCCTGCTTTTTTTAAAGCATCCACCTCCGCGTGGTCACCGCCGCAATAGTGATGATAACCCTCGGCGATGATCTTGCCCGCTTTGACAAGGACCGCGCCCACCATTGGATTAGGTGAAGTCCTGCCCCAGCCTTGCAGGGCCAGTTCCCAGGCACGGTTCATGTATTGAAAATCATTATTCATTGAGTAAGTCCGTCATTGCGAGCGCAAGCGAAGCAATCTCTTAATCACGTTTTAGCTCGGCGTAGTTGTTCAACGACTTCGAGCGGAACTGTTTTTTTGCCGACGTGAGTATAGGCCTTGGCTTTGCCATGGGCATCCGAGCCGCCGGTGGCGATCAGTCCATTTTTCTTGGCAATGCGTTCATAAAATTCCGTTACGTTACTCATGCAGTTGGGATAATAGACCTCCAAGCCCCTCATCCCGGCCGCCGCAAAACGAGGGATCAATTCGTCTTTCTGCGTCAGCATCGGATGCGCCATCACGGCCACTCCGCCGCAGCTGCGAATAAGTTCAATGGCTTCAAAAGGTGTCTGCTTATATTTAGGCGCATACCCCGGACATCCGGGCCCTAAATATTTTTCGAAAGCCGTTTTAATATTCGAAACCCATCCTCTTTGTTGCAACAGGAGCGCCAAATGGGCCCGGCCGACCGCCCTGGACTTGGTCATGGTGCAAACTTCTTCGAACTCAATGTTATTGACCCCGACAGCTTTAAGGTTCATGATCATCTTCTTCATCCGTTCAACGCGGGCATCCAAAAATACGTCAATTTTCTCAAGGAGAGGCCCTTGCCGGTGGTCAATAAAATAGCCAAGGATGTGGATATCGCAATTTTCAAACTCCGAGGATAATTCAATGCCAGGGACCACTTCAAGGGCATGGGGCAACGCCGCCTCCAGGGCGGGATCAACCCCTTCAACGATATCATGGTCTGTAATGGAGATACAAGAAATGCCGGCTTTGAGCGCCTCATCAACAACTTCTTGCGGCGAGGAGGTGCTGTCGGAAAAATAAGTGTGGATGTGGAGGTCTGCGCAGGGATCCATGGGCATTATAAAAGACGCTTACCAAACCGAAGGATTAATTTTGGGGCTCGACGATCTCTTTTTTATGGATCTTATCAAGAATGCCGTTGACAAATTTACTGGATTCCAAATCGCCATATTTCTTGGCCAGTTCCACGGCCTCGTTGATGGCGACTTTGGGAGGAATATCAGTCGTGTGCTGTAATTCATACAAACCGATGCGCATGACATTGCGGTCGATGATGGCCATCCGTTTGATTTGCCAATTCGTGGCATAATGGGCAATCTTAACGTCAATGTCCTTGATATGGGCGCCGACACCTTGGGCCAAAAGATTGGCATAGGTGATGATCTCCTGGTCCTTGGTTTCTTCCGCGTGCCAGTAGGAAGCCACCACCGCCTCCATGGGACGCTTGGTGATATCAAACTGATACAGGATCTTAAGGGCGTGTTCACGGGCCAGTGTGCGGCGTCTCATAGTTGTTTTAAAAGAGTCATCATCTCCACAACGGCACGGGCGCAATCGCTGCCTTTATTATTACGACCCTTATCCCCGGCGCGCGCCTGGGCCTGGGCCACGGTGTCGGTCGTCAAGACTCCCATGATCACAGGCTTGACCGTCCGCAGGGAGACCTCCATCATACCGCGTGCGCATTCATTGGCCACGACCTCAAAATGATAGGTCTCGCCACGGATGACCGCACCCAAACAAATGACCGCATCAATGTCATTACGTTTGGCCAGTCTCAACGCCACCAGAGGGATCTCAAAAGAACCAGGCACCCACAGGGTGGTAATCTGCTTTTGGCTTATTCCCTGGCGCTCCAATTCCAACAAACACGCGCTAAGTAATCTTTTGGTAATAAAATCATTGAAACTTGAGGCCACAATAGCAATACAGGCTTTATGTTGAGTTTTCTTGGAGGTTGCCATAGAACTAATGAATATTTGAGATGTAGGGGTGGACCTTGTGTCCGCCCGGTGGTGCCTGCGGACACAAGATCCGCCCTGCAACCGATTTGGACAGCAATTAAAATTAAAGAATATGTCCCATTTTATCTTTTTTAGTCTTTAAATAATTTTCGTTAATGGGATTATGGGGGATTTTGATGGGCACCCGTTCGGTGACGGAAAGGCCATAACCCTCAAGACCCACGATCTTACGGGGATTATTGGTCAATAAACGGATCTGCTTGACCCCAAGATCCACCAATATCTGTGCACCGATGCCATAATCACGCAAATCCGCGGCAAATCCCAACGCCTGATTAGCCTCGACAGTATCCATCCCATCATCCTGCAAATTATAAGCCTTGAGCTTATTGACCAGGCCAATACCCCGGCCCTCATGCTGGCGGATATAAAGCAATATCCCCTGGCCGGCGTCATTAATTGTTTTCATCGCCGCCCTCAATTGGCTATTGCAATCACACCGCAGGGAGCCAAAAACATCCCCGGTCAAACATTCCGATTGGGCGCGCACCAGCACTGGCTTGGAACTGTCAATGGTGCCTTTGACCATGGCAATGTGGATCGCATGATCAACCAGTGATTCATAAGCAACCATCTTAAATTCCCCATGTTCTGTGGGCAGCATGGTTTCTTCAACACGCTGGACTAATTTCTCGGTCTTACGGCGATGTTCAATGAGGCTGTCAATGGTGCAAATTTTGAGTTTATGTTTCTGCGCAAATTTGATCAAATCCTGCGTTCGGGCCATGGTGCCATCGTCATTCATAATCTCGCAGATGACGCCGGCCGGATAAAGATCAGCTAAACGCATCAAATCAACCGAGGCCTCGGTATGGCCGGCCCGCACCAACACCCCGCCCCGGCGGGCCCGCAGAGGAAACAAATGGCCTGGTGTGACCAAATCGCTGGCCGTCGATTTTGGATCAATGAGGACATTGACGGTTTTGGCACGATCAGCCGCTGAAATGCCGGTTGTGACCCCATAGGCCGCATCCACAGAGACTGTCCAGGCGGTGTTGCAGCGCTGATGTTTGGAATTGGTGTCTTCCTTCATCGGGTGCAAATCCAGGTCATTAAGACGGCTGTCTTCCATCGGCACGCAAATGAGTCCCCTGGCTTCCCTGGCCATGAAATTGATAGCGTCCGGATTGATAAATTCCGCGGCAATGAGCACATCGCCTTCATTTTCACGGCCTTCATCGTCCATGACGATGACCATGCGGCCAGCACGTAAATCCTGGATGATCTCTGCTATAGAATTAAACATGTTTCTCTCCAATAATTGACATTCTAATATTATATGTCATCCTGAGCGCAGCGAAGGATCTCAACTACCTATTTTAAAAAACGCCTCACCCGCAATTATCCGGGAAGTATATGCCAGAAAATAGGCCTTGTCAATTGAATTCCCCGTGCCTATAATGATTTTTTAATTTATAACCCTAACAATTCTAATAGTATGCATCTTGAATATAAAATCCTAAAAAAATTCACCCAAAACGGGGAAACATTAGCCCTGGCAGAGTCCTGTACCGGTGGCCTTATCGGAAACCTCCTGACCAACGTACCAGGGGCATCAGCCTTCTTGGTATTGGGCATTATCGCTTATGATAATACGGCCAAGATCCTGTTGCTGGGCATATCCCCTTCCCTGCTAAAAAAGCACGGCGCCGTGAGCGCTCAAGTGGCTTCTGCCATGGCCATCAATGTACGTAAAATACTTAAAACTGATTACGGCCTTGGGATAACCGGCATTGCCGGTCCCGGGGGATCAAGCCCCCAAAAACCCGTAGGTCTCGTTTTTATTGCTATCAGCAACAAAAAGAAAACAAAGATCAAAAAATTACTGTTTAAGGGCAACCGCCTGGCCATCAAAAAGCAAGCCGCCCAAACAGCCCTAAAAATGCTAGCTAAGTAACTTCAAACAGGTACAATTAAGGGGACATAATACTTAATTCTTAAAGAATTAAGTTTTGTGTCCCCTTAATTGGGGAATAAGATAATAATAACATGTCATTCCGGCGAAAGCCGGAATCTTGAGACAATATGAATATCGCACACCGTCTGCAACGATCCTTTAAACCACGTTTCGCCGTCATCTATCCGTTTGCCTTTTTCGTCATGTATTGCTGCTTTATTACCGAAGCATCCCTCCGGGGGGGTATTGGCTTTATCATTGCCGGCCTTCTTATCCGTTTGTGGTCTAATGGGTATGCCATCAAAAACGACAAGTTGACCACCTCAGGCCCTTATGCTTTTGTCCGTAACCCGCTGTATCTGGGAACATTCCTGATCGCCATTGGCTTTGTGATCGTATTAAAAAGCAATCCCGAGTGGTGGGAGTGGGCGGGCGGGGTATTATTTTTATTAGCACTAAGTTTTATGTATTATGGCACCATTAAGGGTGAGCAAGGCATGTTGTTAGCCAAATTCAAAGGTGCTTACAGCGATTATTGCCAACGGGTGCCGGCCATGATCCCCAGCCTGGTCCCTTACGCTAAAGGCGAAAAGTGGCCCTTTAGCCTGCAAAGACTTCTCTATAGCAAGGAACACAAAACCGTCTTCTGGATCTTTATCCTGCTTGTCATCTTTTACCTTAAAACCCGCCTCCTCATTGAGCACAAACCCATGACCGAATCCTCCTGGACCCTCACCGGCATGGCCCTCACCCTTGTCTTTCTAGACATCGCGTTTGAAATGAATAAAAAGAAATTTCAACAAAAATCGTAGAGACGCCATTTATGGCGTCTATTATCAGAAATAGGAATAGGCACTATTTTTCTTCGTAAATGTTTCGCGTCATTGCGAGCGAAGCGAAGCAATCTCTAAAAAAATTTCCGCCGGAGGAGGATCCGTCTATGGCGGATAATTTTATTGAGATTTCTTCGTCGCTTCGCTCGCAATGACGAGGCGCTAAACATTTACCGTTACCCTTTGTCACTTCGGCAAGTCCATTTTTATATTAACATCCTGCCTGTCTTCCTCAGTTACCTTAAAAAGATCTTTAGGCTGCATGTTTAGCATACCGGCGACAAATAAATCAGGGATTTGATTGATCCTGATATTATAAATATTCACAGAATCGTTATAAAACTCGCGTCTGTCAGCAATCTGGTTTTCAAGAGAGGCGATACTGGATTGAAGCTGGGCAAAACTTTGATTGGCCTTTAAATCGGGATAATTCTCTGACAAAGCAAAAAGGGTCTTTAATGATGTTGACAAATTCCCTTCTGCTTGAGAAGTCTCACCAACACTCTGGGCCTGGATGCATGAAGCGCGCGCTGCAGTGATCTTCTCCAGTGTCTCACGCTCATATTTCATGTACCCGTTACAAACATCCACGAGCTTAGGAATCTGGTCATGCCGCTGTTTCAGCAATACGTCAATATTGGCCCAAGCTTTGTCGATATCGCGAGAAACTACAATAAGGCCATTATAGACAGCTACAAAATACATTATCAATCCAAATACCAGGAAGAATAATGCAATTACAATGATCATCATTCGTAATCCTCCTCATTTAAAGACCAAAAAATATAAATGAACAAATGGCCCAACAGAAAACAAGTAACACACCAGTAGGATAAATTAGAAGTAAAAAAGTGCCCAAGTGTAGTTCTCTGACCAAATACAAAAAATTAATTAGGTACCCAAGAATTACCGTACTAAATACCCCTCCTATCCAAATAAATGCAATAGCCTTGCCTGAGAGTTTTTTTATAACATCTTTCTGGCTTTCATTTGAAACGATAAAAATCTGTTTATCATCCCCTTTCGAAATGATCGCATGAGTTGAATCTGCCTGTAAGCTATTTATTTGGGCTGTACCCATCACAAATATAGTCTCATCAGGTTTTATATGCCATTCTTTAAAACGCAACGAACTATATTTCAACCATGCATGTCCATAAAGATTTAGAGGATATGGATTTTTCACATTTTTTTCTAGAAAATCTACAAGATTTTGTGGTATTTCTGGACCATAGCCATTCACAAAGGCGCAATGCTTTTGATAGTTGAGATTTTTCAGGATTCTCCAAGATTTTCAT
>CAZKUL010000089.1:0-11823 GCA_964555945.1 uncultured Planctomycetales bacterium | reverse complement strand
AAAACATTTTCGATCACCATCCCTAACAAGGATGTCTCGAAATACAAGGTCTTAAACGTCTCTTTACGCGGCATGGATGACGCGTATCCTGGAATTGTAAAGATCGTCGTCGGGAACCAGAAAAATGAGCAGGCGATCTATTATATCCAGAACGTCGGGAGCGCCTGGAAGAAAGCCAGCATCCCTTTTGAGAAATTAAATTTAACGGACTGGACGACGATCACGGATGTTTCGTTTGTCCTGGAAGCATGGAATGTGGATTTCCGTCGAGGAACATTGTTGGTCGATGGGGTCAGTTTTTCGAATTGATGAAGAAACTCTATAACATTGGGGAAAACGGCTTATGAAAATCATTTCGATCGCGAATCAAAAGGGTGGATGCGGAAAAACCACGACGGCCATTAATTTAGCCTCGACGCTGGGGGTAAACGGCCAAAAGACGCTTCTCATCGACCTGGACCCTCAGGCCCATGCTACTCTGGGACTCAATGTCGATGATCAAAATAGCCTTTATAACTGCATCTCCAAGTTGACCCCTCATAAATTAAAGATCAAGGACATCATCAGACACGTGGACAAGAATTTCGATATTGTCCCCTCAAATGTCCTGGTGGGTACCCTTGAGCAGGAATTGGCTGATGAAATCGGCCGTGAGCTTAAGCTTGTTGAGATCATCAATGAAATCAAAGGTAACTATGATTATATCCTCATTGACTGTCCGCCCAGTTTAGGGTTCCTCACCGTCAATGCCATCCGTGCCAGCGACGAACTTATTATCCCGGTTGAAACCAGCCGCTTTTCCATGCAGGGTGTGGACCACCTGATGGACATTGCCAATTTGATCCGTGAACGTTTAAACCATCCTGTCAAAGCAAAAGTCCTTATCACGATGTTTGACTCCCGCCTGCGCCATTCATTTACCATGCTTGGTAAAATGAAAGAAAAGTTTACAGGCATGCTGTATGACACCATTGTGCATATCAATGTCAAGCTTAAGGAAGCCGCGGTCATGGGGGAGGCGGTCAACAAGTATGATAAATATTGCCGGGGGACTAAGGACTATATGAGTCTAGCGCGTGAGATATTGACGGCAGACCGCATTCCTGCCGTTGTGGAGATCAAAATCCAAGCGCCTAAAGCACCTCCTGTCATCGAAGAACAGGTACTCGAGACACCTGTGTCCCTAGCAGCAGCTGCCGTCGAGGAGGCACCTGTCGAGATACCCGCCCCAAGCCCCGCGTATGAGCCTTCAGAGCGGATGCAGGAGCTGGTCAAACAGGAGACAGAAGCCTTCCTGGGGGCTACAGCTTTTATTTTAAAGGCACCGCAGGCCAAGTCGGTGTATGTCACCGGTTCCTTTAATGACTGGTCACTTGATGAAAATTGCCGCATGTCCAACACGGATGGCGTGTGGACATTGAAGGTCCAACTAAAACCGGGCACGTATAAATATCAATTTATCGTCGATGGTAAATGGCAGGAGGACCCTGCCAACACAAGCATCGAGCGCAATTCTTTCGGAGATATCAACTCCTTGATTGAGGTGAAGGCTTGAGCAGTATGTCCCTCCCCCTTGATGGGGGAGGATAGGAGGGGATGATTATCGTCGGTGATTCCCCCTCCCTAGCCCTCCCCACAAGGGGGAGGGGATAATATTTGAGATATTGAATATGCAAGAAAGTTTTTTAAAGGAAGACATTCTCGATGGCAAGATGTATGCTGTATTAGCGTATCTCTCCATTCTCTGCATTGTCCCTTTAATCGTTAAAAAGAATAATGCATTCGTTTTGAGTCATGGCCGTCAAGGCCTGGTGCTTTTTGTGGCTGAGGTGGCTACCTTGGTCGTCAGTATTATTTTCCCCTGGGCGTTTAGGCCCCTGCTTTTTGTTCTTTTCCTGTTTTCATTTTGGGGCATTGTGACAGCCATTCGCGGCCAATTTGTCGAATTGCCTTTCATTGCCCGCATCGCTGAAAAAATCACCATCTAAATATAGACCTCGCTATGTTCAGCAAAATCGTCGACCTTCTCAAAGAGGTATTTTGGATTAAACCCTCGCCCAAGAAACGCAAAACTACCCGTCGAAAAACTAATAAGAAGACTCCAGCCAGGAAAAAGGCGGCCAAGAAAATTCCTAAGCTGCCCCCTAAGGCCGCCCCCAAACCAAAATTATCCCTAGCGAAGAAAGCAGTTCCTAAACCCCTCGCAAAAAATAAAACTGTTCCCATCGACCCGTCCCTGGTGGAGATGGGCATCATTACCCATTATTTTGAACGCATTAAAGTCTGTGTCGTCAAACTGACACATGGAACAGTCCTAATTGGCGACAAGCTAATGATTTTTGGCCCTAAGACAAAATTTATTCAAAAGGTATGGAGCATGCAGATTGAGAGTGAAGATGTCAAGGTTGCGAAAAAGGGACAACTTATAGGTATTAAAGTAGACAAACTTGTCGCCGTAGGGGACAAAGTCTACAAATAGGCTTTTATCTGAATTTACCCCCCCTTCCTAACCTTCCCCACGGAGGGGGAAGGAATGTCTTTTTCTCCTATTTTTTTAAAATCAGCGACGGAAGAAGGCATTATCTAATCATCAAATCATGACTTCTTTTATCCTAAAATTTGACAAACAATCAAACGTATGTTATATTTTCTTAAATCCGAACAATGACGTTTTTCCTGTTCTAATGTCCCAAAAATTAGGAGAAATTATATGGCTAAATACCCCTGGGTCCTGGTTTATGTTTTTGGCATTGTTCTGCTATTAGGATCTGCAGAAATCCAAGCCGATACAGGCTCTACGGGAATTATCCAAGCCACCAGTTCAGCTTCTTCTCCAAGTGCTGCATCTCAACAATCAAATACACCAGCCAGTGCGCCTTCTTCAACGACCACTTCTGGGGCCACCGCGACGGCGACCGGCTCTTCGACAGCTGCTCCTGATGGTAAGACAGGAAAATCAACTGCTGCCGCAGCCAAATCAAGTGCAATCACACCTCATGATTCTTCCACACCACCGCCAGCAAGCCCTGGACCTATTTCTAATATCAATTCGACGTCGGTGCAAGTTGAGCCCTATAGCGGTTCAGCCTCTTTAAGCATTCCCATTGCTGTTCCTCCTGGGCGTGCCGGCATTCAACCGAACCTTGCTGTTGTTTACAGCTCCAGCATGAGGCAGATAGGGAACGCTGGTGTGGGTTGGACATTGGATTTGGGGGCCATTCAGGTTTCAACCAAAAAAGGCGTTCCTAAATATGATGGCACGGATATTATCACCATGGAGGAGGCAGGTTCCACCCAGGATTTAGTGGCTGATCCTGCCTCCGCAGGGCTTTATCATATGGAAGTCGAAGGGGCCTTTGCCAATATCCAATTTGTCACGGACCATTGGGTGCTTACGGATAAAAAGGGCATCAAATATTATTACGGAAACACCACTGATTCCAAGCAGCTCGATCCTGCCAATCCAACCCATATATTCCGTTGGGCCTTAAACAGGGTAGAGGACCTAAACGGCAATTACATGACGATGAGTTATCTTCAGGATAATGGCCAGATTTATCCCCAGACCATCAGTTATACCGGCAATGACCAGTCTTCGTTGAATTTAAGCACCTATGCGCAGGTGACGATCAATTATGTGGCAGCTTCCGCGCCAAGCACATCTTATATCTCTAAATTCTTAGTTAAAACTGATCTGCGGATTGATCATATCACTGTTTCAGTTGGGGCCAATGTTCAATCTACTTATAACTTTATGTATCATCTTAGTGCTTATTCCTATCGCGATTTGTTGCAATCGGTCCAAGAGACTGGTGCCGACGGGTCAAGCACCTTGCCTGCGGTGAGCTTTGCGTATTCAGATACCGCGCTCAAAGGATTTCAGGAAGATACTTCCTGGGATTTGAGTAATGTGCCGTATTTTTCTACCTATGGTAGCCGCTGGATGGATCAAGCCATAAGGTCGGCGGATCTTAATGGTGATGGATACCCTGACCTGATCCAAGATTTTTCTGATTGTTCCAGCAATGAAACAAACCAAGTTTTTATCAATAATAAGAATAAAGGATGGACTGCCGCTTCGGGCTGGCAATCTAATATCCCGGGTCCATACGCTGTAAGCCCAGGATTTTTAAGAAACTGTCCCGAAATAGATAGAGATACCGGATTGACCCTGCTTGATCTTGATGGCGACGGTCTTCCAGATCTTATCCAGGGCTTTAGGCGCGACTTGTATTATGGGGGACAATACATCGAGTATTCAAAAACGAATAATGGGACCGATAGTTTTATTGAGGACGGTTCGTGGTCATTACCTAATGATGCCCTTATCGATTATCAACTAGGAGCACCCGTTTATGATTATACGGTCAATGGAGCCACTGAATTTGGAGACATCACCGGGTCTGGTTATCCGGATATTGTCATTGCAAGACCCGATTGGTACGCGAGTTTTAATGTTTATTTGAATAACAAGAATTTTAATCCAACTTCCAAGGGCTGGACGCCGACTGGTCAATGGGCTGTGCCCTCGGGGGTGAATTTTGGCATTCTCGCTTCGGATTCCAATAAGGACAATATGTGCACCATGGCGGATGTCAACGGCGATGGCTTGTCGGATATTGTATGCCTTAGGCCTCAACAAGGAGGCACTCAAGTTTATTTGAACACAGGTTCTGGCTGGGTGTTGGCCCCTGAGTTTAGCAACACATTCAATTTAGCGGGTATTGATGGGGTAGATGCCCAATTAATTGATGTGACCGGCAGCGGTTTGCCGGCGATCGTCAGTGATTCCAAATATGATTTGATCAATACAGGAGATGGATGGGTTCAAGATAACAGTTGGAACCCGGCCAATTTTAGTTTTTCTTATCCCTGGCAATTCTTTTCTGATTTCAATGGGGATGGCATGGTGGATTGCCTTTTTTCAATGACTGCGCTGGGCAAGCATATGTACGTCAACCAAGGCAAGCCCGCAGATTTATTGGTTCACGTGGATAATGGCATCGGAGCCACCACAGACATTGTTTATGACTCGGCTTTGCATTATAAAAATACTTTTCTGCCCTTTTTCATTCCTGTTGTCCAATCGACGACTACGTCGGTTGATGCGCAAACCTATACAACAAGCTACAGTTACGCGGGCGGCTTATGGGACAAGAATTACCGCGAATTCGACGGGTTTCAAACGGTCACTGTCACTGATCCTCAAGGCAATTTCGTCATGTCTACCTACCTTCAGGACCATTGGAGCAAAGGCCATCCTCTGGAGCAGGACACCTATGATGCCAACGGGAATTTATACAGCAAAAGTGTCAATACGTGGGTTGTACAGCCTGTTGTCACTAACGCCACCAGTGGTCAAACATCCAATTTCTTGTATGTGAGCCGCACCGATAATTATCTCTATGACGGCAATTCTTCGGCGATACCCAAACGCACGGCCCAGGAATTTACCTATGGTGAAAATCCTCAATATGGCGATGTCACCCAAACCATTAATGACGGACAAGTGGACCCAACGTCAGGCCAAAGCAGTGATCCCAATAAGACCACGACTAATATTAGTTATGTGAACAATACCACTAATTGGCTTATAGGACTACCTGCGCAAACAGTAACACAGGATGTCAACAACATAATCTTAAGCAAAACATCATTTTATTATGATCTTGACACTACAGGCTCAGTCGTGCCAAGCATGGGACGTTTGACTTCAAAAGTCGATTGGTTGGGGAACGCACAGGCAGACCCCAAAACCTCCTATGCCTATGATGCTTACGGTAACCTTCAGTCAACCATCGATCCCAATGGTAATGCCACAACGATCACTTATGACGGTACCGTCCACATGCTTCCGGTCAAAACAACCAATGCTTTAAACCAATCTGTGACCATGACCTATTATGGGATTGATGGCACATTCTTGAATAATGGTGCTGGCTTGCAAGGGCTCTGGGGGCAGGATGCAAGCAAGACAGATGCCAATAATCAAACGGCCTACACAACCTATGATACTTTTGGCCGTCCGATAACATCTATTTCACCTTTAGACACGGTGGCCTTGCCCACTGAACAGAAGAGCTATATTATTGAGCCCACCTTCATCGCTGTGACAGATACAGCGCGAGTGGCCAACCACTCTAGTGCTACGATCAGCACGGTGTCTTATTACGATGGTCTTGGCCGCCTGACGGAAACAAAATCCCTGGGACCAAATGCCGGCCAATATATTGCCTCGGGCTTCACGGTTTATGATAGTCGCGGCCTGCCGGTCATCAAATATCTGCCATTCTTTGCGAGCAATGATTTAAATACCCCGGATGCTGTTGCGGATGCCACCAATGCGCATGATCCTTATAGTCAGGCGGCGTATGATCCCATGGGCCGCGTCATTAATAAAATAAACCCTGACGGCACCTACTCAAGTATTACCTATAACCAATGGACAACAGCAACCACAGATGAAAACGGCCATATGCAGCAGTCGGTAGTTGATGCTTTTGGCCGATTGGTCCAGAAGCAGGAATACATGGGGGCGGATGGCCGTTCGCCTTTTTATCCTTCGGTACCTTATAGTCTGTATGCCACAACGTCCTACAACTATGATCCCAAGGGTAATTTGATTTCGGTCAAGGATGCCCATGGGAATGTGACGGGCATCACTTATGATAATTTAGGCCGTAAAATCGCCATGAATGACCCTGACATGGGCAAATGGCAATATGGCTATGACAGCAACAGTAATCTGATCTGGCAGCAGGATGCCAAGAACCAAGTGATCAGCTTTAAGTATGATGCCTTAAATCGCCTGATCAATAAAACTGATGCCATCACTGGACCCATTGTGAACCTGCCTAATCTAATGCCGCAGGCAGCTACCTTTAATGTGAATTATAATTTTGATGATACCACCCAAAGTTTTGGCATAGGACGCCTGGGCTCGGTCATCTATGACAATGGCTCGGCTGGGTTTGTCTATGATCGATTAGGCAGGGAGATTACATCGAAAAAAACGATCAATGGCATCAATTACAATGTCAAGCGCCAATATGATGCTTTAAACCGTTTACAACAATTGCAATATCCGGATGGAAGCCAGGTGGGATATACCTACAATCAGGCCGGGCAGGTGACCGGTGTCGCGGATTATTAATTTGGGAAGGAGCCCTATGCTTAAATATTTTAATAATATTGCAATTGTTACTGTAGTCCTTCTTGGTTTAGGAGTTGGCGAGTGCTATGCTACGGTCGTTTATGATACTAATGGTGATGTTGTCACTGACAGCAGCAATATTCCTGTTTCTGATACCAATGGCACAGCTCTGGCAGCTCCAAGTATTACTACCCAGCCTGTGGATGCGACAGTTAACGTTTCAGCACCAGCCACCTTTACCTTGGCAGCTAGCGGTAATCCTATGCCCACCTACCAGTGGCTGCAGGAGGCGCCTGGAGCAAGTTCCTTTACACCCATCATCGGAGCAACAAGTGCCAGCTATACAACGTCCCCAACGACAAACGCCGATAGTAGTACAGAATACAAATGTATTGTCAAAAGTGTTTTAGGCAAGATAGCAAGCAATGTAGTAACGCTATTTGTGGATGCTGCTCCAACGATCATCACCCAGCCGGTCAGTGTGTCGGTCGATACGCCCGTAACAGCAACATTTGTCGTGGTAGCTGCCGGAATACCTGCGCCATTTTATCAATGGCAATCTGAAGGCCCAGCAACAAATACATTTACAATTATCCCAGGTGCTACAAGCGCCAGCTATACGACACCGGCAACCACAACAGCCAATAATGGGACAAAATATGACTGTGTCATCAGCAACTCAATAGGTGGTGTCACGACCAATGTGGTAACGTTGAAGGTTAATCCGGCAACCTTTCTCCCACCGACTCTCACGACCCAACCAGTAAATGCCACTGTCTTGGCATCGACAACAGCCACCTTTACCGTGGCTGCGACAGGCTAAGCTCCGTTAACCTATCAATGGCAGCAAGAGGTACCTGGAGCAAGTTCCTTTTCCACCATAGTAGGGGCAACGGGCGCCAGTTATAGAACACCGGCAACGACAGCAGCCAATAATGGGACCCAATATTCTTGTATTGTCAGTAACTCCTTAGGCTCTGTGACCAGCAATGCGGCAACGCTAACGGTCAATACGGCCCTTAGTATTACGGTCCAGCCTGTGAACGTATCCGTGGTGGCCCCGGCAACGGCCACGTTCAGGTTGACCGCGACCGGCTCTCCTGTACCAACCTATCAATGGATGCAGGAAGCACCTGGTGCCAGTGGATTTACTGCCATCCCAAGCTCCACAAGTTCCAGCTATACGACTGGTGCTACATCGGTGGCTATGAGCGGATCACAATATGAATGCGTGGTCACTAATGCCTCAGGAAGCGTACAAAGTTCTCCGGCAACGCTTACTGTTACCGCTGGTGTATCCCCAAGCATTACCAAACAACCGGTGAATGTAGCGGTGATTTCACCGGCCCTGGCCAGTTTTGCCGTGACAGCCACAGGTACGCCTGCCCCAAGTTATCAATGGATGCAGGAAACCCCCGGAGGTTCATTTACACCCATTCAAGGGGCAACCAGCAGCAGCTATACTATTGGGACAACCACCGCTGCCAACAGTGGTACAAAATATGAATGTGTGGTCACTAATGTGTCGGGAGGTGTGACGAGCGCTCCGGCGACACTCACTGTGACCGCGGGGGTGGCGCCAATCATTACCAAACAACCTGTAAGCGTTTCAGTACTCGCGCCAGCCATGGTCACTTTCAGTGTAAGCGCCACAGGTACGCCGGCTCCCGCCTATCGTTGGATGCAGGAAACCCCCGGTACAAATTTTGCGCCCATCCCCGGAGCCACAAGTCCAAGTTATATTATAGGAGCAACAACCGCCGCCCAGAGCGGCACTCAATATGAATGTGTTGTCAGCAATCCCTCGGGCGCTATGACAAGTAATATAGTCACGCTCACTGTTACAGCTCCTGTGCCTCCAAGCATCAACACCCAGCCGGTCAATGTCACGGTAACAGCACCGGGGGCCGCGACCTTCAAAGTGGTCGCCACGGGGACACCAGCGCCCACCTATCAATGGATGATAAGCTATAATGGAGGCTATTCTAATATCCTCAATGCCACCAAATCGACTTATACTACACCCTCGACAAGCCTTTCTGATAATGGTCGGATTTATGTCTGTATGATCAGCAATGCGTCAGGTGATGTCTTTACCAATTTAGTCACCTTAACAGTCAAACCATCACCCACAAAACCTCCAACGGCACCGGTCATCAGGACACAACCAGCCGATACAACCGTCATCTCCCCGTCAACGGCTTTATTCACTATCGTTGTCACCGGGATACCAGCACCTACTTATCAATGGCAAGTCAAAGCCCCCGGCGGCAGTAGCTTTATACCTATTGCCGCTGCGACCAATTCATCCTATGCGACAGACTCAACAACAGCTAGCAGCGGTACCCAATATGATTGCGTTGTGACCAATGCTTCAGGAACGGTGACAAGCAATCCAGCCACTTTAACCGTGACACCTTCAGCTTTGCCCTCCATTACAACCCAGCCGGCCAATGTGACAGTTGTGGCAGGCGCACCGGCGACTTTTAGAGTCGTTGCGACCGGCTCACCCGCACCCACCTATCAATGGTGGCAGGCTGCGGCAGGTTCCGACAATTACGGAGAAATTTATGGCGCGAATAGTTCAAGTTATACACTTGCAACGACCAGCGTTGCCGAAAGCGGCACTAAATTCGAATGCATTGTCACCAACTATATCGGTAATGTACAGAGTAACCCTGCCACCTTAACAGTAACACCGGCTGCTGCCATAAATATTACAAAACAACCAGTCAATGTCACAGTGACTGAACCTGGGCCAGCGACTTTTAGCGTGACCGCTACAGGATCGCCAACACCAACTTACCAGTGGATACAAATAGCGGCGGGTGCAAGTACTAATATTATAGGTGCCACCAGCGCCACCTATACTAAAGGCATAACAACGGCATCGGATAACGGAACACAATATGAATGCGTGGTCAGTAATGCATCAGGAAGCGTAACCAGTAATCCGGCAACACTAACGGTCATACCAGCAGTGTCGCCAAACATTACAAAACAACCGGCGAGTGTCACGGTGTCTGCACCGCAATCAGCCACTTTTTCAGTGACTGCCACTGGCACACCAACACCTAGCTATCAATGGATGCAGGAAGCCCTGGGAGCCAGTACATTCACCCCTATCCAAGGAGCCACCAGCGCAAGCTATACGCTTGGAACAACAACTGTAGCTAATAATGGAACACAATATGAATGTGTGGTGACTAATGCGTCAGGAAGTGTACCTAGCAATCTAGTGACATTAACGGTCAACCCGGCAATGGTACCAAGTATCACGACCCAGCCAACCAATGTGACAATCCCTGATTCGAGTACAGCCACCTTGACGGTGGTCGCGGCGGGATCACCTACGCCAACCTATCAATGGATGCAAGAAACTCCAGGGACAAGCAGTTTTACGGCAATTCCGAGTGCCACAAGTGCCAGTTATACCACAGGGACAATGGCGGTCAATAATAGCGGGACTCAATATGAATGCATTGTCACAAACATCGCAGGCAGTGTCACCACTAACACGGCAACCTTAACTGTCAAAGCAAGCACGACCTACATCCAAAACATTAATTATAACGTCAATGGCCAGATCACCCAGATCCAATACGGCAATGGGACGACAACGGCGTACACTTATAATTGTTTTAATTTCCGGTTAATGCGGATATATACCTCCAATGCCCAAAACCAAGTCATTCAGGATTTAAATTATACTTATGATTCTGTGGGACAGGTCTTATCAATCGTAGACAATGTCAATACGGGCAATGCCTCAATGAATCAGAACTATACCTACGATGCATTAAACCGTTTGACCTCCGCGTCAGGTGCTTATGGCAATAAAAACTATGCCTATGATGAGATCGGCAACATCACTCAAAAAGATGGATTGACTTATAATTATGGAGAGGCCAACAGCCAGATCAACAGCAGCGGGACTCCCATCGGTAATGCGGGCCCGCATGCCGTTACATCCTTATCCGACGGGAGTACTTTCAAATACGATGCCAATGGCAATATGGTCACGTTGCAAAAAACAGGCAATCTGACCCAATATGCTTACGACAGCCAGAACCGCTTACAAACGGTGACTGTCGGCGGGTTTAAAGCCGCGAGCTATGCGTATGACGGTGATGGCGGACGGACCCAGAAAACCGTTTATCGACGGGATCTGGCCCTTTATAATGACAATACGAATGCCTTGCTCTTTGGCAGTGTCAACAATCCTCTGCCTGCCACCGCGAAGAATCCTTCCGTTGATACGACTATTGATGTGGGCAATGTGTATGAAACAGAAAGTGCCACTGGACTCTCGAGGCAGACCAAATTCGTTTATTTAGGCAGCACGCGTGTGGCCTCGGTGGGCAGTGATGGGAACATCTTCTACTATCACACCGACCATCTGGGCGGCACCAATGTGCTCACTGATGGAACCGGCGCCGTGCGCGAAGTGACCACGAATGATCCTTTTGGACAAGTGTTTTCTCATGAGAAATACGGCAGCAATTTTGCTACTGCCTGGTATTATTTTACCGGCAAGCCGTTGGATGATGAGACGGGGTTGATCTTTTTGGGGGCGCGGTATTATAATCCATCGTTAGGCCGCTTTATTACGCCTGATACGATGATTCCAGGGCCAAGTAACCCTCAAAACCTGAATCGTTACGCATATT
>CAZKUL010000088.1:0-11908 GCA_964555945.1 uncultured Planctomycetales bacterium | reverse complement strand
GCTTAGCGAAACCATAACACCGGGTTCAGGCAGCCCGAGCAGATTTTGCGCCTGAGCCTTAGGGACAGGTAGCAGCAGAGAAGAAAAAAAGGTGATAAGAACAGTTAAACTAATCCAACGTTTCATGGAGAACTCCGTACATTAAGCTCCTCTAAGATGGGAATATCCTTGACAGATTCAATACTTAGGATCGTAGGATAAAATCCTTCAATATCGTTCAATTGGGCCCTGTCTTGCTCTCCAAGGAGTAAAGGAACACCTTGACCATCACGTTTAATGAGCAAATCTGGATGAGTTAAATCGATACCTCCAGGGCCATTAAATTTAGTCATATTCCTATTTCGGTCTGACATTTTAGTAATTGGCACCATATGTGCAGGACTGGGCTTTATGAGGTCACCGATAAGATTATTGAGGACTGGCAGCGTAAACAGGGTGACGGGCCAAAAAGTAAAAGTTATGCCATCCCCTAAATGTTCAGGAGCTTTTAGAAAATATTTTGGTGAGGATGACAAACTCCTATAATCAGCAAAAAAAATCAGATTTAATACTTGGGCCATGCGTCTATTCAAAACATCGTCACATTTTCGATCTCCGGTCTTAAAAGAGAATTCGAATTCTCCAGCTTTAGCACGTTTTAGTTTAGTCTGAATATCTTTTCTGATCTGTGTCACCCATCCTGTCATCACATCACTATTTGCGTCAATCTCTCGCCGTGTTTCTCTTAATTGATCAGCCATGGACCTAATAAGCATTTTCTTGACATAATCAGCTAAACTATCCAAATATGCCTGTAAATAACCTTCATTAAACGAGTCATCATCGCTATTTTGAACTGTAAAAGTGATAAATCTGTTGAGTCCAGCAGGATGATAGTGATAGGCAAATATTAAGCCACCATGCGACACACTTTGTAAATGTGTAGCTACGTCTATCATCATGTCCCAAGCTAATCGCCTTTCCATCGTTGTGTATGGTCGGTGTTGGTCATAAATAAATTCACCTGGCTTGGTACAAAATTCCAGAAGTTCCTTAGTAATTTCCGGGTTTGATAGCAATACATCCTTGATTTTTGTTAATTCCATATCATTTGATGATTCTATAAAGTACTGATCATTCAAATCTAATAAGACTTCACTTAAATAGTTTAAGTAAGCCTTTAAATATCCCTGCCTTACTCGTGGTATTCTGCCTTTAGCAGATATCCGGAAAGCTGTAATTTCAGGCTCATCTGTAATACTGGAGACACTTTCAATTTTTTCTAAAATAATTCTCCCATTAGATGCTGTACTTACCGCATTTAGTATCTCCCAAATATAAGGTAAATCATTTAAAAATTGACCTGGTTGTGGAGAAAAAACTATCGAATACTGTCCTGCGCTTAACGGCCTGGAGGATTCTCTATATAAATAATCGGCAAAATGATCCAGGTCAGAAGGCCTAGGAAATGCTTCTGTACGTATCTCGGATATTTCTTTTCCCAAACCGTCTCCAATAAGCATGGCTCTATCTGTCTTTCGGCGCATCCTTGGAGGTCCAGTTCTTGATGCTATTTCCTCCGGGGTAGCAAAGGTAAATTCTCTTAAGAATTGTTCTTTGGTCAGAGTAAGGATCATCATATTCCATGAAAAAGTTACTTCTAGCACCGTTCTGTTACCTAACTGAGGACGCACTGAATTTACGTATGCAATTTTTCTTTTCGTTGGATCTGGATTCTTATCTATGAATTTATGCCCAGGGAAGACATCGGTTATAGTAGCCGAGTCCAAGTTTACTGTGGCTTTATCTATAGACCCTGGAGTCCAAAACTTCCGGGCCTCGGTCTTCAAGCCGCTTGGTAGGCTATCCTTGATGATTGATATCTCTGCCCTGTCAAATCCTCCTGCAAAATATTTTCGAGGTATGGATTGGTGGGTGAATTTGTCTTCGTCTTCTTTGATATAATTGTAGACGCCTTTTTTGAAGGCTTTGAGGTATTGTTGATAGATGTATTGTGGATCCCCGATTAAAACACTCGGGGATGACAGGTTACCCACACCTTTGACCTTGGCTTTGTCTGCAAAAATTTCTCCAAGTAATGACTCTTTTAGGGCTTTTTTGTACCATGTGGCTAAAATCATACCGCTGACGATTTGTCGCAACTGGGCGAAATTTTTGCCTTCGTTGACTTCCTTTTCTAAGGCAGGAAGGATGATTTGGCGAATGACTTTCGATCCCAATTGATTGATTTGTGTAGGGGCAGGTTCATAACCTGCCCGTTCTTTGGTGGGTTTGGAACCCACCACTACATTGTTTTTGTATAGTGCTAGATAATCTTCTTCCAGCATTAATTTCAGGTGGGTCTTAATGATATAGGCGGTGTTGCCTTTTTCATAGACTACCGATTGGTCTGGAACGATCCAGACCTTATTGAACGTATTGACGGGAATGTTGGTGTTACCGTATTGTGCGAAGCCTTCTTTGTATACTTTGTCCCAGAACTTTTTACCAAAGCCCGACTCAGGATACATTAACGATGAGGTCAATTGCTTCAACAGGTAATCCTGGCCCAACAGGTCGCGGCCCATTTCCGTTTTTCCGAAATTAGCGGTAATGATCCGGTTATGCTCATAAGGAGAAAGGTTCACCCATTGGTCCTTGTCCGGAATAGTTAAGGATGCCAGAAAATATTTTACCAACTTGGTGTATTCCTGCTTTTTTTGAGCTAAAGATAAATCCCCCTCACCCTTATGGATTAAAAAATCAAACTTTAAAGTATTATGAGGATCAATGGTCATTCCCATCAGGTGCGCAGGAATGTAGGCAGGAGTTAATGCAATCATCGTTCCAGGTGCGGGAAAAACAGGAACAACTACTTGACCCGCTTGGGCTTGAGGGATGGGGTCCACTCCATTAACAAAAAATATGATCAAAATGCAAAAAGATAGCTCGGGCCTGCTAAATAGGCCTCGTAAAGACTTATGCTTGGGCATAAGCTAAGTATAGCTTATATCTATATACTATGCCACTTGGGGACGGTGAATTTTTTCAATTATTTTACTGCTGGCGGAAGGCATGGGGTATTTGGAGAAACCCTTATAGGTCACCCATTGATGAGTGGTATCTACGGGGGGATTACGGATTAAGGTGCAGTCAAATACGGATAAATGGACCCTGAATTGCGTATAAAAATGCTTCACGTCAAATAAATACGTTGAAGCTTTTAGCTCAACACCCAACTCTTCTTTTAATTCGCGCGCCAATGCCCCTTTCTTTGACTCACCTTCTTCTATCTTCCCTCCAGGGAATTCCCATAGGCCTGCTAAAAGACCTTTGTGAGGACGCTGTTGGATAAAATAATGATTGCCCTTTTTAATGATCGCAATGACGGCGTGGATGTCCTTAATGATCTTTTTCTTTAGTTTAGGAATTAAGTCCTGCTTTTCTTGCGCATACGCCTTACAATACTGGTGAACAGGACATTGGGTACAGAGAGGTTCTTGGGCGCGGCAAACGAGTGCACCTAATTCCATCAAGGCCTGATTAAAATCACCAACACCTTTATGAGGCAAAACCTTAAGGAGAAAACGGGTGACCTTAATGTCCTGTTTTGTATCTGCCAGTCCTGGCAGTGCCAATAAACGCATCACCACCCGACGGACATTGGCATCGATGATGGTCAATGACATATCATAAGCAATACTCAGGACTGAACCAGTCGTATAGGGCCCAAAACCGGGTAAGGAACGAATAGTTTGCGGGTCCCGGGGCAGAACGCCTTGGTATTCTTGAGTCACAATGATCGCCGCCTTATGCAAATTTCTAGCCCGATTGTAATAGCCCAAACCCTGCCATTGCTTTAACACCTGTTGCAAAGGGGCTTTGGCCAAATCGTGAACGGTGGCAAAGGTGGTCACCCATCTCTCATAATAAGCAATGACCGTACTGACCGTCGTTTGCTGAAGCATGATCTCGGAGACCCAAATTTTATACGGGTCTTTGGTGCGGCGCCAGGGTAGGTCACGTTTATGGGCCAAGTACCAGCGGGTTAGATCGGCAGAGAAGGAGTTAAGATTCATTGATCAAATCGATAAACAGGTTTGGGATCTTGGGGTGCTGTCCGACGGGTTTGCTCATCACTATTTTAATATAAGGATTTTTCTGTTGGGCATGTTGAACGATCGCAGGTATGTCCTCATCAACATGACGGCCGGCATTGAGAAAATTAAGAAGAACCACCACCTGCTCAGCTCCCTTAGAGATACAATTATCTATGCCTTCAGAGATATTAGGAGGTTCGATCTCCAAAAAGGCATATTCAATGATGTCCTGCGGCAGACGTTGCCGTAAAAGATTCACCAAAAGAGAAATCTCGCTCTTTGTCCTTGGTGAACGGCTCCCGTGACTGACCAAAAGAATAGCTCTCATTCAAAAATAATCCTTAGAGGATTTGAGGAACGGCTGACAAAAATCCTGGAACCAAAAGAAAAAGGCAAGCAGACATGGGATCCGTCCACAAAAACGACCCCTTCCCGCATAAGCGACGTAAGCATGACTTTCTGGGCGGCTTTAAGCATGCCGCCTTTAAAATGATAATGAACATTGCGTCCCCGATAAAGCTCACGCGGCATATATTGAAACGCATTGCTTTCCGGCGCTAAAAGCTTGCCTCCGGCTGAGTGCAGGCCTCCTGATGAGCCAGCCGCTGTCGCAATCCATACTCCGGAAGAGCGTTGCTCTTCTCTCTTTCTACCAATAGTTATAAAATAACGGCTCATGGCTCCGGGATTATGATGACAAATTAAAATATCGTTGAGCACATTCATGGATTGGGTTCCATCGCTAAACGATAAGCTTAATCGATTAAATTTTCTTAACCTAGCCTTGCCAGCCAATATCTTATCCAATAAAGCCTCAAAGTTAACAGGATTTCCAGAACAAAAGCGTCCCACACTCCAGCTGGGATCCGAATTGACACCCCAAACGATTCCATCTTTGACCTGCCGGGCAGCCTCCAAAAAGGTACCATCCCCACCCACCGTAATAACTAAATTATAACGGCTATAGTCAAGAGAAGATCCTCTACAAGCTTTTGTAAATTTTAACTTTCTATTTTTTAACACTGCTTCTACATACGATAAACTCCAGAAATGATTCTCATGCGTCCGGCGAAAACGCTTGATCTCTTCGGTATTCAAAAGTCCTTCCAACTGCGCCAGCCGCTTGCGGTCACTTAAGAAATATCCAGCATAGGTGCTATTTTTGTAAAGTAAGAGTATATTCATTCTCATCGCTTTCTAGATTGAACGTAGGAGCCGAGCTTGTCTCGGTCCTTTCCATCGGGCGGACACAAGGTCCGCCCCTACGCATTATCGACACAATGTACGTCACGTATTATCCAGGTTAAGTTTGGTAAATAGGACATTTTCGC
The DNA here is from genome assembly GCA_964555945.1 of uncultured Planctomycetales bacterium. Classification (GTDB taxonomy): domain Bacteria; phylum Omnitrophota; class Gorgyraeia; order Zapsychrales; family Fredricksoniimonadaceae; genus JABDGZ01. The sequence goes on along the minus strand of CAZKUL010000088.1, from coordinate 6,498 downwards.
AGACAGCCTTAAAAGAAGGGAAAATGGCGTCTGCTTCTTTTAAATAAGGGGCAGGTAATGAGGTTTCCAGGGCTATGCAATATAAGCCTGCCGCCTTGGCGGAACGAATCCCAAAGGGAGCATTTTCAAAAACGATGGCATCAGAAGGACTGACACCCAATTTACTGAGGGCCTTGAGATATGGTTCAGGATGTGGTTTTCCATTTTGAACTTCACAGCCGCAGACAGTCACATGAAAACGGTCCCATAATTCTTTGGGAAGGAGCTTTTGAGCTTCATGACGGGAGGTCCCGGTAACCAAGGCCAGCCTAAAGCCTTGGGCCTGGGATTTTCTAATAAATGACCTGCTGCCCTTTATGTACTTCCTCTTAAAGATCCTCTTAAATAATGTTTCTTTGGACTTAAGCATCCTTTGGCCAATGGCATCGCTATAAGGCATTGCCTTTTCTTTGAATAATTCACGTACGCTATCGATGCCTTTTTGCCCTTCCCGCTTATAGATGTCCTCATGCCCCGCTATTATCCCTTCGGAAGCAAAGACCTTCTCCCAGGCCTGAAAATGATAGGGCATTGTATCTGTAATAACGCCGTCCATATCAAAAATCAGCGTGGTCATGTGAAATGGCATGGGGTTACGTACCAGGTGGCGTGCCTTGCGTTGATTGCTGATGCATTTCTTTAAGCTCTTTTTGCTGCAGCTTGAGTTCATCATCGAATTCTTTTTGACGTTGTCTTTCAGCTGCCTTTTCTGCTCTTTCCGCCGCTTGTTCCGCTCTTTTTTTCTCTCTCGCTTCCCGGTCAGCTTCCTTCTTATCCCTGATTCTTTCTTTTTCGGCATCGGCTGCGGCCTTGGCATCTGACTTTTCCTTGGCTTGTTCCTCCAAGGCAGTCGCTTCATAAGCGATCAAAAACTCTTTGCGTTCCGTATAATAAGACTTAGACCAATCCTTGTTATATTTTTGGTTAAAAGTAAATTGCAAATAGAAGGGTGCACGGGTCAAATCAGGGCCGAATTCTTTCTTTAATTTTGCCTCGTCATCCTTTTCATTAGCAAAAGAAAAAGATGAAAACAGCAGAAATAAAAGCATAAAACTGGATAGGAATTTAAGCATAAATTTTTTTCCAATCTTCCCAGCCCCCATCAATGCTATAGACCTTTTTGAATCCCCTATCAGCAAAAAAAGCGGCCGCACGCTGAGAAGATATGCCCCGATAACAATAACAAATTAAGGGTTTCTCTTTATCTGTATCTGCTAAAAATGCGTCAATATTCCCATCATTGAGGCTGTTCGCTTTAGGAATATGTTCTTGCGCAAAGGAATCGGCATCCCTGACATCGACGATAGTCACGTCACTGGACTCAATGATTTCATGGGCCCTCTGTGCGCTGATTCGCGTAAAAGCATCCATAGATAAATTATAGCATATTAAATTTGGCAAGGCAGGAAAATACGAAAAGTTGAACCGACCTCTGAGGAGCTTTCAACTTCAATTTTTCCCTGATGAGCGTTGATGATCTGACGGACGATGGCGAGTCCTAAACCGGTGCCCCCTGCTTCTCTGGAGCGCGCACGGTCTACACGGTAAAAACGTTCAAAAACACGCGAAAGATGTTCCGCGGGAATTCCTACCCCGTTATCCCTGACCTCCACGCGTACATACGGTTTTTCCCAGTGGGCTTGGATACTGATTTTACCTCCCGGAGGCGTAAACTTAACCGCATTATCGACCAAATTCAAAAATACCTGCTCCATGCGTTGCCTGTCCACCAATACCTTAGGCAGATCTGCCGGGATGTCTAATATCACCTGATGTCCTTTATCCTCAATGACCTTTTTCTGCAAGGCCATGACAGAAGCAACGATCTTGTTTAAAGGTTCCGCCATAAAATTCATCTTAACTTCTTTAAACTCAATCGACGAGAGGATTAAAAGATCATTGACCAGATTTTCCAAACGCTGGGCCTGCTTGTCAATAATATCTAAAAAACGGTTCAACGCCGCGGGATCATCCTTGGCAGATGTCTTGAGTGTTTCTATAAATCCTTTAATGGCCGTCAAAGGCGTTTTTAATTCATGAGACACATTGGCCACAAATTCAGCCCGGATACGCTCTAATTTCTTTAATTCGGTGATATCATGGAACACGGCGATTAAACTTAACAGTTTCTCTTCACGGTCCATCACCGGGGAAATCTGCATGCTGAAGAAGGTTTCTTGCGGCCCTATAATATTTATTTCTTTTCTGACAGCCCTTTTGTGCAAAAGTGCTTCTTTGATGGAGTCATTGATCTCCTGGTTCCAGATGACCTCCCAATACAATTTATTCTGTGTTTCCTTTGAACGAAGCTCTAATAATTGGCAGAAATTAGGACTGGCATGTTCGATTTTGCCCTTGGCATCAATGACAATAACACCCTCCACCATGCTAGAGAGGATCGTTTCCAAGTTTTCCCGGTCGAGCCAGGAAGATTTAAGCTGTTTTAGAAAATCATTCCTTGCATTGTCATGAGAATTGAGGATCTGGGAGATACGGCGGCGATAGAAATGACGGGAGAAAAAAAATACCAGGATGGCGACAGCACCTACAAGAACAACCCAAAAATGCCACATTATTCAATGTCCTTAAAGCGGTAACCGACTCCTCTAACGGTTTCAATGTAATTTTCAGCGACCCCTAGCTTTTTACGCAAGCCGCGCACATGGACATCAACGGCCCTGTCGATAATAAATTTTCCCTCTTTCCAGACATTGTCTAAAATCTGCTCGCGCGACCATACACGGCCGGGTGATCGGGAGAGGAACTCTACAATATCAAATTCAATCGAAGTCAGTTTCACTTCTTTGCTCTTATAGGAAATCTTATGTTTTAATAGGTCCATTCTAAACTCGCCAAACTGACGCAAATTATCGTTGGAGCTTGAGGATGCCTGCAGGTCCGTCAGACGACGGCTGATGGCCTTGATCCGGGCAACCAGGACCTTGGGGCTGAAGGGTTTGGGAATATAATCATCGGCCCCCATTTGCAAACCGACCACTACATCAGCTTCTTCACTCTTAGCGGTCAACATGACGATGGGGATATGTTTGGTGTTAGGATCACTCTTTAAGGTGCGGCAAATTTCTATTCCGTCGACCTCAGGGAGCATCAAATCCAGGATGATCAATTCCGGCTTTCGCTTATTGACAAAATCAACGGCCTGGCTGCCATCATAAAGACAGGCAATTTCGTAACCTTCGCGCTCTAGATTATAAGTGATAAGCTCGCTGATGTCCCGGTCATCTTCAACAACTAAGATTTTCTTCTTAACCATTTCCATATTTTATAAATTTTTTGTTAGCTAAAGATGAAGAGTTTATGAATTTCTCGTTAAGTTAATCCCGGTGGAACGGGCCGAGACGAGCTCGGCCCCTACGAAACGATAGGTGCATTTGAAATTATTATAACAGCCCAATATCTAGGTGTCACTTCCTATTGCTTTTGGGGTTCTTGGTCTTTCTGCCTAAGATCTTTTTCAACTTTTTCCAATGTTCCTCAGCTGTTATGTACCCCGGACAGCAGGCGCTGCGGCAAAGACAGGGATGTTCATCATAAGTGTCTAAATCATATCCATAATTATAAAATATTTCCTCATTTTTCTGGATATCCCGCAGGGCAATGACCCATATATGTCCCCGGATAATGTCCACCTCAGCATTAGGCGCGCACGAATGGTTAATGAACTTCGCGGTATTATAGTCCACATGGCCATCAATATCATATTTATTATTAAGCACGAAAATGTAGACAGCGCCAGATTCCTTGTGTTTTTTGGCATACTCGATTAATAGAGGCCCCCGGCGGTCCGCTTCGGCCTTGGTTATTTTTTCCCCAATATATTCGATGATACGCGTCCCCTTGGGGATATTGACTTTGGCAAAGATGCCCCAGCCGTGAACACCTGATTTATTCTTGGTAATATATTTATTGAGCGACATATGCATTCAAGGCCTTCAAAAGCGCCTCAATCTCCTTGCCTGTGTTATAGATATGCGGTGAGACACGCAATTTGTTCTTCCAAAGGGCCAAATGAAAGCCTTTTTCTTTTAAGAATTCCATGAGATGGTGATTTTTTGAGGCGTCTTTGCAAGAAAAAACAACAATGTTAGTCCTCTCCGTCCTGGGACCTGGACTCAAAAGATCAAAATACTTAGAGTTTAGCCCATCAACAATGTGGTCAACCAAACCTTGATTGTGGGCCTTGACCTTGTCCATCCCTATGGACAATAAATATTTGATCGAGGCATGCCAGGGCACATAATTAAAAAAATTGGCCGTGCCAAAAACATCGTAGCGACGGGTAGAATGATCGTCGTTTAAGGCAAGGGCCCCCTGCGAATTTAGGCTCACCTCATCCATAAGGCTAATCCAATAATTCTGTGCATAATTGAGCTGCTGCCTGATTTCTTTTCTTATCCAACAAAAACCTGTCCCATAGGGTCCCAGCAGCCATTTATATCCCGCACAAACGACCGCATCTAGATCCAAATCCTCTACATTCACCTCAAAGGCACCAGCCGCCTGGCTCAAATTGACAACAAAGATTATACCGCGCTCCCGGCACTGTTTACCAATTGTCCTGATATCCTCTCTATATCCGCTGAAACTATGCACATAAGGCAGACAAATTAATTTAGTGCGCGCATTGATAGCTTTTGAGATTTCCGCCGGGGTCAGGACATGTTGTTGAGCGGGCAGTTGATGCACAACAACACCTTGGGCCTCAAGGGACAACCAGGGCAGAATGTCCGTCGGAAAGTCATTTTGAAGAAGAATGATCTCATCCCCGGATTTAAAACCAATGCCATGGACCAAGAGGTGTAAACCATAGGTGGCGCTATTGCCCAAGATCACATCCTGCCAATCGACATGGATCAGCGCGGACAATATTTTCTTAAGCTCAATGGGAACCTGATGAAATTTTGGTAGAGTCAACAAATGGGGCGAGCTTTTCCATACTACAGCCTCTTGCAAAGCAGCCGCTGCCACCCTGGGCAAAGGTCCTTCGCTGGCCACATTGAGCCATGTATGGTTTGGATTCAAAGAAAAATCAGTGACGTACTCTGGCATAAATCTTATATTAACGTAGAGACGCCATTTATGGCGTCTCTTTTGGTGGTTCACTTGAAATCTCTTATTAAATTGCGTTGGATTTGTTGTTTAGAGACGCCATAAATGGCGTCTCTACGATTCTTTCAATCGTAAGCTTTATGTCGAACTGGCATTATAATAATTGATTTTTGATTCCTCTATAAAATGTTTTATCTTTAGGATGGGTCAATAATTTTTCTACTTCGTCGGGAAGAACCCAACGGGCATGAGGATTATGAGGATCCTTGGGAGTTAATTGAGTTTGTTTAGAACTGAATAAGAAAAAAAGGAGGACCTTCCACTCTTCTTTGTCTTCGGACGCCTCCAGGCCGATCTTATACCTGCCATAGGATCCCAAGGCGTGTAAAAACTTTAGATCAAAGACGCCGGATTCTTCTTCGATTTCGCGAATGGCCGCCTGCAACGGCTCCTCACCGGGGTCCACATGTCCTTTGGGCAATGACCAGGAGGTCCCGTTCTGGCTGACCACCAAAACAGAACCCTTTGGGTTGATAACAACGCCTCCGGCGGAAACAGTGACCTTACTTGTTTTAGACGGTGTGTGGCGCACCATAATAATTCTTTCCCATTTCAATACGCTCCAGCCCTTTGCGGACACGATGCAAATTAGTATCTCGCAACGAATACACGCATCCGCAGTACTCCTGCTGGTAAAATGACTCGCGCTTGGAGATCTCATACATGCGGGCTGAACCGCCTTTTTTGCGCCAATTATACGTCCAGTAAACCATATCTGTGTAACGCGCCGCGGCCTTTGTCCCACTCGCATTGATTTGGTCCATATCCTTCCAGCGGGAGAGACCTAATGACGAAACAATGACTTTAAAATCATGTTCATGGGCGTAAAGCGCGGTCCTCTCAAAACGCATATCAAAGCAGGCACTGCACCGGCTCCCTCGCTCCGGTTCAAATTCCAGGCCTTTGACACGGGAAAACCAATTGGAGGTATCATAATCAGCATCAATGAACGGCACATTCATCTTTTGGGCAAAACGGATATTTTCGTTCTTGCGCATTTCATATTCTTTACGGGGATGGATGTTGGGATTATAGAAAAAAATTGTAAAATTAATCCCTGAAGCACTAAGAGCTTCCATTAATTCTCCGGAACATGGAGCGCAACAGGAATGGAGAAGTAACTTATCTGTATTTCCAAGGAGCTTTAATTTTTCACGCATCGCTCTCACCATAAAAAAACCCTGTACCGTAGGGTACAGGGCTCAAGATTTTTTTTCGTTTAGGCCTTGGTAACATTCACGGCTTGTTCACCCTTGGGACCTTGTTGAATGTCGAATTCAACTTCCTGACCTTCTTCCAGGGTTCTGTAGCCGTCTGATTTGATCGCGG
>CAZKUL010000087.1:0-12017 GCA_964555945.1 uncultured Planctomycetales bacterium | reverse complement strand
CATGAGTATCGAAACGGAAATTGATGGTTGTATCAGTAAATGTGGAAAGGGTTATCGCGAGTGGTATGTGGGAGTCGCCTCCAACCCTGATCAACGCTTATTCCAAGTGCATAATGTGTCTCAGGAGGGGGGCGCCTGGATTTACAGGGATGCTGGTTCCGTATCTATGGCCCGCGACATTGAGGCTATTTTTCATAAGAAGGGCTGTAAAGGCGCACAATCAACCACAGATACACCTCACTATGTTTATGCGTATCGCATGACGCGGACTACGCGTGGCATATGATCCAGGAACTGACCTCACGAAATCCTCCGTTTGTGCCTTTTAGATTCAAAAGATATTTTGAAGCCCAAAACAGGAGAATCCGGGTCTTTGGTCAATGCGAAATAACGGCCAAGACCTTCGAGCTCTTTATTCCTACAGAGGAATTCTTTACCTATACCCAGGGCTTTAAAAGTATTGACGATGCCTTAAAGAGCCTCACTTCCCAAGAGCGCGAGTTCATATCAAAAGGCGTTTCCCCAGAGGGAAATGCGAGCCGTTTTCCCGCCATTTAATTTTTGGCCACTTTGTATAAGAAAGTACTTAAAGAATCACCCTTGACCTCGTGCTTCTCAGGATTTTGGGGGGCCCGCTGGTCTAGATAGATTTTCATTTGATATTTTCTTGTCCTGAGCCTCCGTCTTTCTTCCGGGCCGTAATTCTCAAAGGCATAAGAGGAAAAATTCAGGGGATGGGCCCCAAGCGCCACGAGCACCATGTTGCCGGGAGGGCGGATATTGAAGTAGCTTTCTTTAAGGTCAAAATAAGAATGCATGTTTAAGGCCACGGCTGAATGATCTTTGTAGGCGGAGGGATTGACAATATCGTCGGATAGTATCCAAAGGATTTTATTATCCGGTATCTGGGAGAGATACTTAAAGTACAGATCACGAGGGTAGGTCAGCTGGCTGTAAGCGCGGGCAAAAGGGATAAAGGATATGACTGAGGCGGCCAATAAAAAAATGGCTACTGCTTTCTTATAATTTTCTCCCGGAATCAAACTCAACAGGCGTATCGCGGCCAATACCAGAAATGGGAAATACAGGTGCAGGCAGCGGCCATAGAAAACCATTTTCAAGAAAATCATTCCTAAAATGGCGTGGGACGCATATACCAATAGCGCCGCAGCCACCAGCCACCGGAGGGGCCCTCGGTCCTTGGTCCAAAAATAAATCACATAAAGCAAGAACAAGGAAAACAACACGAGGCCGATAAGGCCTTCGACATCCTTAAGATAGCGGATGATATAAAGGAAACCCTCAGCAAAGCTGCCGTGTTTGACGGTGTCCGAGACGACCAGGCATTCCATCAAATAAGACTTTCGCAATACCTCTGAGAGTATTTCCACCGAAGCGATCACTCCGAAAAAACCTCCCAGATAAAAGCCCATTTTTTTCAAATCAAATCGGGACGCACCTGCCCAAAAAAGAAACACTATCAACACCAAAGCATAATAACCAGGGTAAACCATGGCCCCCAAGGCGCTAAGGGCCCCGCCAAGCACGGCGATCCCCGGCCGTTGTGAACTTGTTGAGACTTGCTTTAACATTAAAAGAATAACGATCAGGAACAGCGCGAGAGACCAATCGTAAGGCACAAGGTGCCTGATATAGACATTTGAATTGACAAGCAAGCTATAGACCACGGTCCCCGTGGCGGCCAGATAGGACTCCTGCACGAGGATTTTCAAAATACCATAGAAAACAACGCTGTTAACAAGGGTAATGAAGACATTGAAGACACTGGGGAGATCAAAGAAATGTAATGATGTTGTGCTGATGAGATGAAGATGGGCAAGAAGAATTTGAAGGGCAGCGGGAAAAGCGCTGATCAGAACAAAACCAGGGCGGCCCTGCACTTCAAAGAGGCAGGAGAAGCCATTAAAGAATTGACCATGAAGAATATCCTTCCAGAACCAGAGCGCATAGATATACCGGCGCTCATCCGCATCAAAACAGTGTCCTTTGGTGGTCAAAGACAACCGGAAGGCCGCCAAAAGCACAAAAAATAAAACCATTCCCCAATTTTTTCGCATAAAAATATGAATTTATATCATTGCAATCCAAATTGACCGTAGGGGCCGAGCTTGTCTCGGCTCGTACCATATAAATTGGCACAATCAGCAAAAATATGTTAATTTTTAGTATATTCCAAGATAGGGCAAAGTTTTCAAAATATCTGTCATTTTATAATTCTTTATTCCAAACTTAAATTGTGCGTAGGGGCGGACCTTGTGTGCGCCCGATGAACGGGCCGAGATAAGCTCGGCCCCTACGTTGAATTTGAACAGCCTAAAAAAGGATGGAGTCGGCCATGGTTACGAGAATTGGATTAATTGTTTTGCTTTTAGCACTAGGTTCGACGCAGGCATGTTTTGCGCGTGCCAGCGGGAGGGGCTTTAATACCATCGGCAGTGGTGGAGCAGGTTATAATACGATAGGCAATGGGGGAGCAGGCTATGCTACCATTGGCGGTGGAAGAGGGTTTGACACGATAGGCAGTGGTGGAGGGGGTTATAATTCGACTGGCAGTGGCGGTGGTGGTTATAACACGGTCAACAGTGCCAGTTGTTACGATAATGTAGGCAGGGGTGCAGGCTATGACACGGTAGGCATTGGACGTGTTTACGATACGACAGGCAATGGGGGACGGGATTATCAGACCATAGGCAGCGGTGGAAGTGGTTTCGCGACCATAGGCAATGGCGGAAGGGGCTTCCAGACCATAGGCAGTGGCCAAGGCTATGAAACCACAGGCAGCGGGAAGGACTATCAGACGATAGGCAGTGGAAGAGGCTTTGAGACCACAGCCAATGGGAGCGTTTATAATACTATTCCAGGCGTATTCGGGACCAATGTCCAAGAGAACATTTATCACTACAATCAGGCCCTGTATTGATATCAGAAACAAGCCCGCCGATTTTTGCCGGACTTCAACATTCTTATAATTTTCATTTATCCCACCCTCCATCTCCGTCGGTAAAGTGGTTAAAATTTAAATTACCTGGTATACTTACTTTCTATGAAGACAAATGTTAGGATAGGAGATTTACTGGTGGGTCAGGGACTCATCAATGAGGAACAGTTGAGGACTGCCCTTGCTTTGCAAAAAGACACCACCAAGAAACTGGGCGAAATCCTGGTTGAGCGGTCGCTTATTAGCGAAGAGGCATTTTTAAAAGTGCTGGCCCACGCCTATCAACTGCCGATGGTCGACCTGGACAAGGCCATCATCGACGAAAAACTCTTGAATTCATTCCCGCTGGATATGTTGGAAGCCCATCAGGTTCTTCCCTTTGAGGTCAAGGACCAGATTTTATTCGTGGCGACCAATGATCCCCTCAATATTCGGGCCTTGCAAGAAATCCGTTATGTCAGCGGCCGTCAGGTCAAGCCTGTCCTGGCTGGTTTAAAGCAGATAGCGGCCCATTTGAAGAAATCTTATCAATCCATGGACACCCTTCGGACGATCGGACAATTTCAGGGTGACGACAGTACGCAGCCCTCTCATGCGCCTGAAACTTCTGTTACCAAAATAGTCAATTCTGTCATCAACAAAGCGATCCACGAGCGGGCCTCTGATATCCATCTCGAACCGCAAAAGGACCATCTGCGCGTGCGCTTTAGGATTGACGGGATGCTTTTTAAAAAATTGGTCATCCCCCAGGCCCTCTACCGCAAGGTCATCTCCAGGGTCAAGATCATGGCAGGCATGGATGTGGCGGAGAGCCGTAAGCCCCAGGACGGGCGCATTTCATGGATAGAGAGCGACCAGCATTATGACCTGCGCGTCTCCACCTTGCTCGATATCCATGGTGAGAAAATCACCTTGCGCATTTTAAATAAGCAAACCGTATCGCACACATTTGAGTCCTTGGGGATGAATACCCATGAAATCGAGGAAATTAAGAACCTCATTCGCAGGCCCTATGGCATGATCCTCATTACCGGGCCGACGGGAGCAGGCAAAACAACCACCCTTTATTCCATCCTCAGTGTCCTTAATCAAATTAATGTCAATATTATCACGGTCGAAGACCCGGTGGAATATCAACTGGAGGGGATCACCCAGACAGCCATCAACCCCTATATCGGCTACAATTTCGCCAATGCCATCCGCCATATTGTCAGGCATGATCCTAATATTATCATGGTGGGCGAAATCAGGGACGTGGAGACCGCGGATGTTTCAGTCCGGGCGGCCCTGACCGGCCATTTGGTCCTCTCGACACTGCATACCAATTCGGCGGCTGGTGCTATTACGCGATTGTTGGAAATGGATGTGGAACCTTTTCTGATCAATTCAACGGTCATTGGCGCGGTGGCCCAACGATTGGTCCGCCGGTTGTGCCCCCATTGCAAAAAAGAGTCCCAGGCCCCATCCGATATCGAACAGGTGATCGCCAAGGAATTAAATAGGCCCGGCCCATTTATGATTTCAACCCCGACGGGATGTGAACACTGTGCGGAAACCGGATTTTGCGGCCGGGTAGGATTGTTTGAAATCCTAAGAGTCAACCAGGATGTACGGGACTTGATCTTAAAGAAAGCCAATGAGCAGGACATCACCCAGATATTGGCCGCCCGCGGCATGAAGACATTGCGGATGGCAGGTTTTCTGAAAGTATTGGAAAGAATCACTTCGTATGAGGAAGTTCTACGGGTCACAATGACTGAAGGCTTATAACTATGTCCCTGTTTATCTACAAAGTCAAAAATGATTATGGACGCACGCTGGTGGGGGTAGCTGAAGCTGCCAGTGCCAAGGACATCAAGCGGCAGTTTCAGGTCCCAGACCATTATTTTATTTCAGCCAGCCCCTACGACGGACGTAACCTGGCCAGAATCCGTTTAAAGCTCGACGATCTGGTCATGTTCAACCACCGTTTGTCCTATTTGATTGAGGCCGGTGTGCCCATCCTGCAGGCCTTGCGCATCCTCTGGAGACAGTCCGAACATCAGGGCGTGCAGATCATTGTCAGTTATATCCATGAAAGGCTGGAAGACGGCGGCACGTTGATGGAGGCCTTTGGCGCTTTTCCAAGTGCGTTTCCGCCCATGTACTTGGCCCTTATCAATGTGGCTGAAATCGGGGCAGGCATGGCAATCGTGCTTAAGAAAATCAGCATATACCTGGAAGACCAAAAGAAATTCTACTCCAGGCTTAAACGTGCCACTATGTATCCTTGTTTTGTGCTTTGTTTTGCTTTTGTGGTTTTGATAGGCATGTTTGTTTTTGTGGTCCCTACCTTTGAAAATGTCATATTGAAGCTGCACGGTCACTTGCCAGTATTGACTAAAATTCTTTTTGGTGCCTCGGATCTTTTGCGCAACCCGTTTTTTATTGCGGTGGTTGCCGCTGTAGGGGTTCTTGGATTCTTTTTATGGCGATACTTGTCTTCGATAGAAGCCTGTAGATATTGGATAGATTATTGGAAACTCAAGGCTCCTTTTCTTAAAGATGTGCTTTACCCGCTTTCGGTGGGGCGCTTTACGAGATCACTGGGCTTGCTCTTTGGCAGCGGGGTGGCGCTCTTGACCTCGATAGAAGTGGCTAAAACAACTATTGTTAATAGTTGGCTTCAAAAAGCCGTAGATGAAATCAAGCAGCACATCCTGGATGGAGGAACACTTTATGATGCCTTTAAATCTACCAGGGCCTTTCCGTTCATGGTTGTAGAGATGATTGGCATAGGAGAAGCAGGGGGGAAATTGCAGCAATTATTGGACAATGTTTCCGTACATATGGAAGAAGAAGCGGATTATGCGATGAACAGATTTTTGACCTATTTAGAACCAGCTATGATCATTATTGTGGGCGGGATTGTCCTATTAGTGCTGCTGGGCATCTATTTGCCCATTTTTTCCCTCCAAACAGTCTTGAGAAGTCTATAGTCTGGGTCAAAAGTCATAGTGAATAATATGGTTACGATAAAACGATTAATGATATATTCGAGGACATGTTTTTTAATAATTTTTGGTTTTTAAAAATTGATTTATGGTCTTTAATTTTTGTAAGCGTATGTATAGCAGTTAGTTAAAGTAATTCATAATGTTCATTTTAGGGTGGTTGTTTGCATTTGCAGGAAATATATGTTACATTTTAAATCTAACGACGAAATAAAATAGGCATAAGTAATTCGTATAATTATAGTTTTAACCCAAATTAGAATATGACTTACTCAAACTGGTCAACAAAAATCTTGGCTTCATACGTAGGACAGTTTCGCCTTAATCTCTTGCTGAGATCAAGACCGGTTTTTATTGTTTATATGATATTAAAATTAAAAGCGTACACCAGGCTTTTATATGAAAAATATATTTTTGATCTGCTTTTCCACAAGCATTGTCTTGATTGGTATCGAAGCGTATTTAAGTTCAACCACGACTTCTACTCATTCATGGACTGCACCTAGGGAACTGACAGCAGCTGGCCATTTTAATCCCGGCACTGATGCTGTTAAGACGCTCACGCCTTCTACGGATGGCAGGCGCCAAGTTTCCCCATTTATGGCTTTGTCGAATTTCCTGACAAGGACATCATCCCATCGGCAATTAACGCCATCAGCTGTAACTAATCCTGTATTTTTTAAAGGGGCCTTTCTGTCTAAGGCGGAGCTTTTTGTGGGAGGAGTGGGCATGTAAAGACTTCATCAATGAAGGTTCCCGCATGCGCGGGAATGAGAGGTTAGTAAAAAAACAACAAGAAGGACAAACACAAAGGAGAAGGAAATGAAAAAGGGATTCACGTTAGTTGAAATCTTAGTCGTTCTGGTCATTATCGGGATTTTAGTGGGGTTGATTTTGCCCAATGCGCTTCAATCCATCCAATCCAGTAATGTTAAGTCAACGGCAGCCACGCTGCGTAATATCGATTCAGCTATCCAGCTATGTTATAGCCAAAAACAAGCTTGGAATGTATGCGGTGCTGGCGGTTTATCGGATTTAGATGGTACAGGTGCAAATGCGCCCACACAGTTTATGGAACCACTTCCAACTGGTAATGATTTTATGGGGACGGCTTATAGCATTATACTGGATCCAGCAGGTACAGGTGGGTATGTATCTGATAAAGCCCCCCATTTTGGAGCATGGCCTAATTTAACCTCTTTTATAGCATAAGGTCAATTAGGTTACTTTAATGAAAACCTTTCTATCCATAGAAATTCAGGAGCAAAAGGTCCGGTACTTCCTGGTTGAGCAGGGTATCAAGGGCATGGCCTTCAAAGGAGCTGGCGAATCCACCTTACAGGTGGGTCCGCTGGCTCCGGGGGCCCTGGCTTCCTTTGTTAAGGAGTTGTCGGCCTCCAGACAGGTGAAAGTGGATCGGCTTTTCTTGACGGTCAACCGTCCGGAGGCTGTAGTGCACCAGTTTAATTTGGGCCAGGTCTCTAAGAGCGATTTGGAGATGATCATCAAGGCGGAAATTGAAAAAATCCCTTCTTTTATGGAGAGAGATTTTGATTATGTCCACCAGCAGTATGATCTCAAGAGCCGCAGCAAAATCATTTTTGGGGCCATGACGGACCATTTATTGCAGTACTTATTAAAAGAAATTGAACAAACAGGCATACCTTGCCGTGAGTTGGAAATAGCCCCTCTTAATCTGGCTGGTTTGCTCCGGGCCCAGGAATATAAGGACGGCCCTCAATCCCTGATCATCTTAAGCGATGCCATTACCTATCTGGTCATAGTTGAAGATGGCCAGATCCGCTATTTGTATTCGACCACCGTCGGTGCCGAAATCTTAGGGGACCCTGCCGCCACAGCGAATTGGGCCGAAGAGCTAAAGAGAGCGCTTAAAGCTTATGTTATGGAAACCAAAGCTTCTGTCGATAAAGCCTGGCTCCTCTGGGACAGGGAGAAGTCGCCGGATTTCGACAACTATTTACGCCAGGAATTAAATATTAACGCCCATGGGTTCACCATTTTGCAAGAATGCTTCCACGAAAATATTAATCCCATTTATGCGCTTGCTGCTGTCCCACTCCTGTATCAACTGAAAAACATCAAACCGTCATTTTCTTTAAATCATTTTTTACGTAGTTTTCAGGTTTCTGTCTTTATGAAGCGCGTGGCAGTGGCCGCTGCCGCTCTCATGCTTGTTACCGGTATCGTATTAGGAGGGATTATCAATCACTTTAAGCAAATTGAACTCCAGGCCTTTGCAGATAGCAGGGTTGTCCAAAACCAAATGACTGTTTTGCAAAAACAATCCGCAAATCTTCTCAATGAGCGCGATGGTTATCTGGCCATGCGCCAGCAACTGTTGTTTCAGGCGACCTATGTCAAACTCTTAAAGAACATGTCATGGTCACAGGCCTTGAGTGTTGTGGCTGATGAAATGCCCCATGAACTGGCGCTGATGACCTTTAAAGTCGATGAAATGGGAGCGGTGACATTTACCGGTGAGGCTTTTCGCATGGAGTCCATCGCCAAATTATTGCGCACCATCCAGACCTCCAGCCTCCTTGAGCAGGGACAGTTCAGTTACCTGACGGAGGCGCAAGTGGAGAAGAAAAAGATTTTTCGTTTTGGGATTTTAGCCAACATCAAAATGAGGACCCATTCATGACGCATAACACCTCATTTGAGACCATCCGTAACATCCTGATCGCCGTGTATCTTGTTTTTGTGTTGGCGTTGGCTGCCTGGTGCCTTCAAGGTTACCATGCCGCCAAACAGGCCCTCGCCACTCTTGAGGGGCAAAAGACCCTTTTGGCACGTTTAAACACGGAGATAGAGAATACCCACCGTTCTGTAAACAGCCTGAAAGCCGAACAGGAAGAATTTAAACAATTGCTCTTCAGTGACCGTGATGTGCCTGCTTTTCTTGACAGCCTTTCGCGCTCAGCAGCCAAGGATGGGGTCCATATTATCGACATGAAAACCCAGCGTTTTAGCCAGCTTACCGTCCCTAAAGACTTGGCAGCTGCCAGCAGTGGAGAACGTCTCAGGGCCTATGAGGAGGATGATCAGCCCAAAAAAGACCCTAAGGTCGAGTTTAAGAATATGCTGACCCTGGCAGCCATGCCTATCCATATTAAAATCCAGGGCAAATTCGGGGCCATTGTCCATTTTTTGAGTTCTGTGGAGAGTGAACGCCAATTGCTGACAGTCAGCAATGTGGAAATCGACAGGAACACCGATTATCCACAATTGAGCTGTGATTTCATATTAAAAATCTATAGCCTGGAGTTGTTAAAGGACATCAAGACATGAAGAAGCTTATATCCATAATGATTTTAGGCTTTGTGGTAAGCGTGGGCTATCCCTACGCGAAAGTCTTTGCCCAGGAGCAAAAACCCCTGCTGGAATATGTGGAAAATCTCCAGCAGGCCAAGAATATTTTAAGACCGGACCGCAAGTGGTTGATGATCACCCGGGATCCATTCGATCCTATCATCGTGGTCGTTCCGAGAGATCCAGTGGGGCGAGTTAATGGTCATCCAGCCGCTGCCGTTGCCCCCGATGACCAGCTGAATGATGTGCGCGTGATCGGGATTGTACGCTTGGAGAAGGAATACCGCGCCTACGTTGCCGTCGGCACTAAATACTGTGTGGTGAATCTCAAGGACACTATTCGCCAATTTCACGTTACAACCATTGACATGGACCAGGTTGTTTTTAAATCAGGGAGTAAGGAAATCATTAAAAAAAGAGGAAAACTATGAAAAAATATATATCGATTTTTATGCTTTTATTCATGATGGGAGTGCCTTGGGGCGTTGACGCCCAGGATACGACTGTCCAAGGACAAGAGCCCGCGGACATAGGTGCTATCAATAAGAATATCCAGGACATCGAGGAGGACTTGAAAGCCTCAAAGCCGGCCCAGGTCCCTATGCCATCAGTCCAGGACACCGGACCTCTTCCACCGACCGTGCCCGAAAGCACCCGGCCCCAGGACATCTCCGCGGTCAATAAAATAATCCAGCCTGAGATTGATCAATCATGGCTGGCCGCCAAGAATATCCCGGCGCCTCCGAATAATGATTACAATTATTCTGCCACGCAGGGGGTGGGGATGTTGCAAAACGCGGACCAGGTCCTGGACTCCGTTATCCTGCCGGCGACCCAAGGAAAGACCATGGACTTACAGTTTGATGAGTCCGGTTTGGAAAGTATTTTGCATACCATCGGCGATGTGGCGGGAATAAACATTGTCCTCGATCCTGCCTTAAAAGGCAAGACACTGGATTTGCACCTTAAAGGCGTCAAGATCCACGAGGCTTTGAGCATCCTGGCTGAATCGTATGACCTGGCTTTTAAGAAAATCGGCAATTCTTTGTTTGTGACGAGCAAGGAAAGGGTCCATGGGGACAACGTGACCGCGCAATTGATCAATCTGCGCTATATCAAGTCTGAGGATGTCAAGGAGATGGCGCATAACCTGGTCAACACCATCAATGTTTCCAAGGAAGGCAATGCCATCATGGTCGTGGGCACGCCCGAGGAGATCAATAAAATCGTGGCCATGGTCAAGAAAATGGACAGGCCCCAGCCACAGGTGATCCTCGAGGCCAAGATCATTGAGGTCAACAAGAACGCCATGAAATCCTTAGGGATCAATTGGTCGAATTCCATCACCGCCAATTTTCAAGAGACCAACCGTCCGGTCAGCTTTGACAATGTCCAGAATTCTATAGGTTCGGCCTTAAAAATATATTCCTTAGGCAGGAGCCCCTTGCAGTTTTCCACGATCCTTGAAATGCTGGAGAATGACAACCTGGCCAAGACGTTGTCCAATCCAAGGATCATCACCATGAACAATAAGCAGGCGGAAATCTTTGTGGGAGATAAAATCCCTTATACGGTCACCACGATCACGAACGGCGTGGCTGTCAATGACGTGGAGTTTGTGGAGCCGGGGATCCGTCTTAAGATCACCCCGTCGATCATTGACAAGAATTTTGTCGTGGTCAAGATCGAGCCTGAGGTCAGCTATATTTATTCCTTCATCGGCCCCCAGAACCAGTACCCCTGGGTCAAGACGCGCAATGCCACCGCCTATGTCCGCATCGAGAACAACCATCCCTTTGTGCTGGGCGGCTTGCTGGACAAGGAAGAAAAGAAAAATTTGTACAAGGTCCCGGTTTTAGGCAACCTGCCGTGGGGGATCGGAAATTTGTTTAGCTATCAAACGCACTCCGTCACGGATTCGGAATTGATCATCGTTGTTGTTCCAGTCATTGTCAATCAGTGATGCGGGGGATACAGGGGTTGACATGAACGTTAAAGGCTCTAAGACAGGTGCTTTCACCTTGATAGAAGTCATCGTTGGCATGGTGGTGGTGACTATTATCGGTTTTGCCGCCTGGCGGGCTGTCAATGTTCTAAGCCCCTCTACGCTGGCCACTGAATACCGCATCAAAGCCGAACATCTGATCACCCTCAGTGAAGAAGAACTGCGCCATTACGCCCAAAGCCAACCCAATTTTGATAATAAAATAAAAAATTGCAATTTTGAACAGCCAGATAATATTTGCGGGTTTCCCGACGTTTCCGCGCAGTTCCCCGGATTTTCAATACCGACCCTGACCTATATCAAAGCAGACAGCAAATTGGACCTGAAGAAATTTAATATCCATGTCTCCTGGCAGGAGATGGGCCAGCTCCAGGTAAAAGATGCGGTGGTCTTATTGGCCAGGCCGCCTAATCCATTACCAGGAAATATCTATGGCTTGGTGACATCTACTGCAAGTCCCAATACACCTTTGTACGGGGTCACGATCACTGCCCAAAATCTAGACAGCGCTAACACCACAGCGATCCAAATTTCCCAGGCCGCCGCTTCACCGCCCTTTTCGGGAGGGATTGATGGGTACAACTATAATTTTGCCAATCCCTATTTTAGTCTGGCGCCAGGGAGATGGCAGCTCAGCGCAACTAAGGCTGGGTATATCGCTATTCCTAATATACAGATTGTAACAATCTCGGGGTCAGATAATCATGAGATTGATTTTCAAATCACC
>CAZKUL010000086.1:0-12452 GCA_964555945.1 uncultured Planctomycetales bacterium | reverse complement strand
GGAGATGAAAAAAGTCTCCTGGACCACCCGCCGTGAGTTGGTGGATTCGACGCTGATTGTTATTTTAAGTTCTTTTTTATTGGGCATATTCGTAGGGGTTATCGACTTCGCTTTTTCTAAAGGTGTCGCGGTAATTATCAGATAATTATGAAATGGTATGTTGTTCACACGCAAACAGGGGCCGAAGAACGCGCAAGAGCGGGCTTAGAGAGCCGCATTGCCACGACAGAATTAAAGCAGTTTGTTGAAGAAGTTGTTGTTCCCACAGAGCAGGTTTCTGAGGTGCGTGGGGGAAAAAAGCGGATCACGGCACGTAAGTTCTTTCCGGGATACCTTTTGATCAAGATGAACATGACCAAGGAAAGCTGGTATTTGGTCAAAACAACACCGGGAATCACCGGCTTTATCGGCCCAGGGAGACAGCCTCAGCCACTGACCGATATAGAAGTTGACAATATCCTCAAGCGTACACAGGAAACTGAATCCAAGCCATCCCCGAAGATTGTCTTTGAGGTAGGTGAGGCCATTCGCATCGGGCAAGGCCCATTTGCGAATTTCAACGGTTCGGTCATGGAAGTTTATCCGGATCGCGGCAAATTAAAGGTCAGCGTATCCATTTTCGGACGTTCTACACTCGTGGAACTCGAATATTGGCAAGTAGAGAAGATATAAAGGATTTGAATTATGGCAAAAGAAGCTGTCGCGCAAATTAAGTTGTATGTACCTGCAGGTCAAGCTAATCCTGCGCCTCCGGTTGGTCCGGCGCTGGGTCAGCATGGCGTTAACATCATGATGTTTTGCAAGTCCTTCAATGATAAAACTAAGGGCAAAGATCCTTTACCTTTGCCGGTTGTCATTACGGTTTATAAAGATAAGTCATTTGATTTTATCATTAAAACGCCTCCGACTTCTGCATTGATCAAAAAGAGCGCGAAGTTAGCGAAAGCCTCCGGCACCGCCGGAAAAGAAGTGATCGGCTCTTTGACGCTCAAGCAAGTCGAGGAAATTGCCAAAATGAAAATGGATGATTTGAATACCATTGACATGAATGAGGCAATTACCACCATCACCGGTACAGCCCGTTCCATGGGCATAGAGGTTAAAGGATAAGGTTATGTCCAGACTCAGTAAAAGAATGAAAGAAGCACACAAGGCCGTTGGCGCCGTAGAAAACCCTGTTCCACTTCAGGAGGCGGTCAATCGTTTGGCGAAAGCGCCGAAAGTTAAATTTGATGAAACCGTGGAATTACATTTCAATCTTAATCTCGATTTGAAAGCCTCAGACCAGGGTGTTCGCGGGACGGTCGTCCTTCCGCATGGCATTGGCAAGAAAGTACGCGTGGCCGCCTTTTGCAAAGGAGACGCGGCAGCCAAAGCCAAGTCCGCCGGTGCTGATTATGTGGGTGATAATGATCTCATTGAAAAAGTGATGGGCGGGTTCATGGATTTTGATGTAGTCGTTGCAAGCCCTGATATGATGCGTGATTTGAGCAAACTCGGCAAGGTGCTTGGTCCCCGTGGGCTCATGCCTACACCTAAAGCAGGGACTGTGACAGCCGATGTGGAACGTGCCATCAAGGAAGTCAAGGCCGGCCGTGTTGAGTTTAAGTCTGATAAGCAGGGCGGTATTCATTTGGGGATAGGCAAGCGTTCTTTTGAAGAAAATAAGCTGGTAGAAAATGCCCAGTATGTCATTGAAGCTGTAAATCATGCCAAACCCTCAGCGGTTAAAGGCAATTTAATTAAAAGCCTGGCCCTGGCGACTACCATGGGACCAGGAGTGAAAGTGATGCTATGATGAAACCCAACGAAAATCAAGAAAGCGGACGCTCAAGTCTTTTGACGACAAAGGTCGGAACACTCTATCGTCAACGCATGGCGAGTTCTGTTAAGGAAGGCGTTTCTAATAAATCCAGTACCTTTGTGGTTTCTTATCGCGGGATTTCATCCGCCAAAATGAATACCCTGCGCAAGGATTTGAAACGCAAAAAAGCGGAAGTCCTGGTTTCTAAAACATCCGTGGCACGCATCGCGCTCAAGGAAGCAAAATATGAAGATTTAGCTGGCCGCATTGAAGGCCAGATGGCATTGGTCTTGAGTAATGCTGATGCCTCTGAAGTCTCCAAGGTTCTTGTAAAATTTGCTAAAGATTACGAAGGTTTTATCGTCCGTGGCGGTGTGCTGGATGGTGCTTTTTTAGATGAAAATCAAGTCAAGACGCTTTCCGATTTGCCATCCCGTGAAGTGCTGTTGGCAAAACTATTAGGCACTATGTCAGCGCCATTGACCCGTTTTGCAGGCGCATTAAACGGTAAGACCCGTGAATTAATATCCATATTAAAACAAAAAAGTGACGTCGGTGAAACGCCGAAGTCATCCTGAGCCAACTGGCGAAGGATCTAATCTAGGGAGGTAGGGAGATGTCTGATACAGCCGTTAAAGAATTAGCCCCCAAACTTGAGGGGATTTACAAGGAAGTCACCAGCCTGACTGTCCTGGAATTAGCCGAATTAGTTAAAGCCATGGAAAGCCGGCTTGGTATTTCAGCTGCCGCTCCTGTGGCCGTTGCCGCTGCCGGCGGTGCTGCCGCTGCCGCCGCACCTGCCGAGGAAAAGACATCCTTTGACGTGATCCTGAAGGAAGTTGATCCTGCCAAAAAGATCGGCGTTATCAAGGAAGTGCGTGCAGTGACCAATCTCGGGTTAGCTGAAGCCAAAACCTTGGTTGAATCAGCACCTAAGACCATCAAGGAATCCGTTCCCAAGGCCGAAGCCGAAGAGCTTAAGAAGAAGATCGAAGCTGCAGGCGGTAAGGTCGAACTAAAGTAATTTAGTATTAAGGTTGCGGCGGGTTGATTGGATTCGATAGTAGGCAGCGGATAGTGACCGAGCAAGTCCAGTTCAGGTAAAACACCTTTCTATTAAGCGAAGGAATCCTAGGATTACCGAGCAAAAAATAGGGAATATTATCGAGACCAAGACAGGACCCGCAATAAATTTTCTTCCGAACACTGAACTAACCTACAACCAAAGGATGGGTCTCCCTTCCTTTGGTTCTATTAATAGGACATTATGGAAAAGCTAAAAGTCAAAGATTTTAGTAAGTTCCAGGACAATTTTGAGCTGCCTAGTTTGCTCGATATTCAAACCCTTTCTTATGAAGAGTTCCTACAAAGGAACGTGTCGACAGATAAGCGCAAGGACCAGGGGCTAGAGGAAGTTTTTCGTGAAGTTTTCCCTCTGGAAAGCTATGACGCGCAGATCCGCCTCGAATATATCGGCTATAATATCGGCAAAGAAAAATATTCCCGCTATGAGTGCCAGCGCCGGGGGATGACCTATGCCGCTCCCTTAAAAGTCAAGCTGCGTTTGATCACACCGGTGGATATCAAAGAGCAGGAAGTCTATTTTGGTGATTTCCCGCTCATGACCGATACGGGTACTTTTATCATCAACGGTGATGAGCGCGTGGTTGTTTCTCAAATCCAGCGACCGCCGGGCGTTTCTTTTGAAGAGGAAACGCATCCGACTGGAAAAAGTATTTATTATGGCCGTGTTATCCCTTCCCGCGGGGCGTGGTTTGAGATCAAATATGACCTTAATGACGTATTGATTGCCTATGTGGACCGTCGTCGCAATTTCCCGGCATCCCAAATTTTGCGTATCATGGGACTTTCTAATTCCGATGATATGAAAAAAATGTTGGGCGATCGTTTCGATAAACTAACAAATACCCTTGAAAAAGACCACACCACCACCAAGGAAGAAGCCCTGTTGGATTTCTATAGAAAAATGCGTCCCACCGAGCCTGCGACCGTGGAAGTGGCTGAAACCTTGTTTTTCCGTTTGTTTTTTGACCCCAAGCGTTACGATCTCTCCAAGGTCGGCCGCCACATTGTCAACCGCAAGCTAAATACCAATGTGTCCATGGACAACCGCGTCTTAGACATTGAGACGGTTGTATCCGTCATCAAATATCTGATCGCCCTGCGTGAAGGCACTGGGGAATGTGATGATATCGACCACTTGGGTAACCGCCGTATTAAGTCTGTCGGTGAATTAGTGCAGAACCAGGTACGCATCGGTTTGGCCCGTTTGGAGCGTTCCATCAAGGAACGTTTGGTGGTCATGAGTTCTTTTGAAAATTTGACCGTGCATCATCTGATTAATTCCCGCTTATTCTCCAATCAGATCCAGGATTTCTTTGCGCGCAGCCAGCTGTCGCAATTCATGGACCAGGTCAATCCGCTCTCTGAGATGACCCACAAGCGCCGTATGTCCGCTTTGGGGCCCGGCGGTTTAAGCCGCGAGCGTGCCGGTTTTGAAGTGCGCGACGTGCACCCGACCCACTATGGCCGTGTTTGTCCCATTGAAACGCCTGAAGGCCCGAACATCGGTTTGATCGCCTCCCTGACCACCTGTGCAAGGGTCAATGAATTAGGCTTTATCGAAACACCCTATCGCAAAGTTGTTAATGGCAAAGTGTCCAAGAAAAGCGAATTTCTGACCGCGGATGTGGACCAGAATAAATATATTGCGCAAGCGAATTCGCCCATCAACGATGAGGGCAAATTTACAGAAAGTTTAGTCTCCTGCCGTTACAAGGGCGATTTTCCGAGGGTCAGCCCGGACAAAGTCGAATACATGGATGTTTCCCCCAAGCAGTTAGTCTCGGTGGCAGCTGCCTTGATCCCCTTTTTGGAACATGACGACGCTAACCGTGCCTTGATGGGATCCAACATGCAGCGCCAGTCTGTGCCGTTGATGATACCAGAAGTGCCTTTAGTCGGTACCGGTATGGAAGAAAAAGTGGCTCGTGATTCCGGGGTTGTGGTCATAGCCCGTGAGGCAGGTACAGTCACCAAGGTTGACGGCCGTGAAATCGTCGTCGACAAGACAGTTTATCCTTTAAAGAATTTCCAACGTTCCAACGCCAATACCTGTGTGCATCAGCGTCCGCTGGTGAAGCTCGGCCAGAAGGTGGACGCCGGCCAAACGATCGCGGACGGCATCGGCACCCAGAATGGCCGTTTGGCCTTAGGCCGTAATGCCCTGGTTGCTTTCATGCCCTGGCGCGGTTATAACTTCGAAGACGCCATTTTGATCAACGAACGCATCGTGCGCGAGGACGTGTTTACCTCGATCCACGTCGAGCGTTTTGAATGCGAATGCCGCGAGACCCGCCTGGGGAATGAAGAAATTACCCGGGACATCCCGAATGTCGCTGAAGAATCTCTTAAGGACCTGACCGAAGAAGGTATTGTGCGCGTCGGGGCCGAGGTCAAAGCGACCGACATTCTCGTTGGTAAGGTCACCCCCAAGAGCGAAAAGGAACTTTCTCCTGAAGAGCGCTTGCTTCGTGCCATCTTCGGTGAAAAGGCGGCCGATGTCCGTGATACGTCCTTGACCCTGTCTCCCGGGATTGAAGGCTTTGTGGTCAACGTTGAGGTCTTTCAACGCAATGAACGCGGCCGTAAATCCAAACAAGATAAAGCTAAGGAAGCGTTGGCCATCAATAAGATTAAAGAATACTACAAACAGGAAATTGACCTGATCATCAATGAAAAAGATGAAAAGGTGTCCAAGTCCTTAGGCATCGATAAAAAGCGTGTCGGTAAATTGACACTGGATGATATTGAAGAAGGCACTGAAGGCCGTGAGATCATGTCCTTTTATATGGATAAAATTGCAGAGTTGACAGAGGAAGAAGTCCAAGAGGCAGATCGTATCCGTCGCGGTGATGAACTTCCCGCCGGCGTGCTTAAGCGCGTAGTTGTCTATGTGGCCACCAAACGCAAATTGCAAGTGGGCGATAAGATGGCCGGCCGCCACGGTAATAAGGGTATTGTTTCCCGCATCATGCCGGAAGAAGATATGCCGTTTCTGGAAGATGGCCGATCAGTGGATGTGGTGCTTAATCCATTAGGCGTGCCTTCCCGTATGAACGTAGGCCAGCTGTTGGAAACCCATTTGGGCTGGGCCGCGAAATTATTGGGCTTTCATTGCGAAACACCGGTTTTTAATGGTGCAACCGAACAAGAGATCCGTGATTTGCTTAAAGAAGCAGGATTGCCGCAAGATGGAAAGGCTGTTGTTATGGACGGCCATACAGGATTGCCCTTCGAGCAGAAAGTCACGGTTGGTTACATCTATATGCTTAAGCTCAACCACTTGGTTGACGAGAAGATCCACGCCCGTTCCATCGGCCCATATTCATTAGTCACCCAGCAGCCGCTCGGTGGTAAAGCGCATTTCGGCGGTCAAAGGTTCGGGGAAATGGAAGTCTGGGCCCTGGAAGCTTATGGCGCTGCCTTTACATTACAAGAGATGCTGACCGTCAAGTCGGATGACGTCACCGGCCGCAGCCGCATCTATGAAGCGATCGTCAAGGGCGAACAAGCCTTAAGCCCCGGCATCCCTGAGTCCTTTAACGTCTTGGTCAAAGAATTACAAGGCCTGTGCCTGGACATCCGCATGGAAAAAGCGGCCGGTACAGAAACACCAGCTGAACCCAAAGAAGAAGCGGCAGCAGCCTAAGTTGCCCCCTCTTTTTTATAAAGAGGGGATCGGGGAGTTCATTCCGGCGAAAGCCGGAATCTTAATAGGCAATACGCTCTTTATAATATGTCGCTTCCGTGAACGAATGAAAACTATTATGTTTTCGAAACGGGATATTTATATTCCCTGTTCATTCGACTGCCAAATGTTTCTTCAAATGCAATACTATTTGTTAGCATTCGAATATACATTAGGATTGCCAAGCAAGAAACAGGGAATATTCCTCGCGGACATTTGGCGAAAAATCCCTGAATGTTTCGAAAACATAATAGTTTTCATCCGTTCACTCTCAAAATTTAGGAGACGGAAATTTATCAATATCAGCTAGTTTGAGGCTCATAAAAATTATTTTCTTTTGTTTGGATCAAGTAACATGCTTATTGAAATTTGGAATGTAATTATAGTTTCGCTTTTTGGTTTATATTTAATAGTTGGTTTGGTTTCAGGTGAATTTGTAGCAATTTTTAATATTAGTTATAAGCGTAAAGATAATCCATTTGGGTATTATTATTGGGCGATTTTTATTTTCATTGCTCTATTGATTTTAATAAAGATAAGTTTTTTTAAATGATGAAATAGTGTGAAATAGGGGACAGCGCCCTATTTTTCAGTAAATTTGTTCTTTGAAGTTATATCAGATTTGCACATTGCCGCGAAGGATGGGTAGGTATTGTCTCTTCGGAACATTAAGGGATTTTTCGCCAAAAGTCCGCGAGGATTTACAATAAATTTTTTCCAAATAAAGAGAGTCTTTAGAAAAAATTTGTTGTAAACCGAGTGGACGGCGAAAATATCCCGTTCCGAAGAGACAATACCTACTCATCCTTCGCGTACACTGATTCACGAAATCAAGGTAATCAACAACGACATAGATATTAAATAAGGACCATCAGTAGTTAAAACTACGGAGCAAACTAAATGAGTAAAATTGATATCACGCAACAAGATCGCATCACGATCCGCATCGCCTCACCTGAAGTGATCATGTCCTGGTCCAAGGGGCCGGTCAAGAAGGCGGAAACGCTCAATTACCGCACCTTGAAGCCAGAGAAGGACGGGCTTTTCTGTGAGAAGATCTTCGGGCCCATGCGCGATTGGGAATGTAATTGCGGCAAATATAAAGGGATCAAGTTCAAAGGCATCACCTGCGACCGTTGCGGGGTTTTAGTGACACGTTCCTCGGTACGCCGTGAACGCATGGGTCATATTGACCTGGCTTGTCCTGTGACGCATATCTGGTTTTACAAAGCGGTGCCGTCCCGTTTGGCGGCCCTCATGCAAGTGGGTTTGCGTGATTTGGAAAAATTGATCTATTATGAAGAGTATGTGGTCATTGACCCTGGCACAACGCCCTTAAAGAAGAAACAATTCTTCTCCGAGGACGAATACCAGGAAGCGGTGGTCAAGTATGGCGGGGCCTTCAAGGCCCGTATCGGGGCTGACGCTGTGCGTGAAATGCTCAAAGAGCTCGACATGGCCGCTTTGTGCAAAAAATTACGCAAAGACCTCTCCGAGGCCAATCCTAATGGCACTAATTTCAAGAAATTAGCCAAGACATTAAAGATCGCCGAAGATTTCCGTGCCTCAGGGAACAACGCCGAGTGGATGGTTCTGGATGTGCTTCCCGTCATACCTCCAGATTTAAGGCCCCTCGTTCCTTTGGAAGGCGGACGTTTCGCTACCTCCGATCTCAATGATTTATACCGACGTGTCATCAACCGTAATAACCGTCTCAAGAAATTGATTGACTTAAACGCCCCGGAAATCATCATCCGCAACGAGAAGCGCATGCTGCAGGAAGCGGTGGATGCGCTGTTGGATAATGGCCGTCATGGCCGTCCGGTGTTGGGCTCTGGAAACCGTCCTTTGAAGTCCTTGTCAGACATGCTCAAAGGCAAGCAAGGCCGTTTCCGTATGAACCTGTTGGGTAAGCGTGTTGATTATTCCGGCCGTTCCGTCATCGTCGTCGGTCCTGAATTGAAATTGCACCAGTGCGGATTGCCAAAGAAAATGGCCTTGGAATTATTCGAGCCTTTCATCATCCGTAAATTGCGTGAAAAAGGTTTTGTGCATACCATCAAGGGCGCCAAGCGCATGGTGGAACGTGCCAAGATCGAGGTCTGGGACATTTTGGATGAGGTCATCCAGGACCATCCGGTGATGCTCAACCGCGCGCCGACCCTGCACCGTTTGTCCATCCAGGCTTTTCAGCCGGTCTTGATCGAAGGTAAGGCCATTAAATTGCACCCGCTCGTGTGTACCGCTTTTAACGCGGACTTTGACGGTGACCAGATGGCCGTGCATATTCCGCTGTCTTTGGAAGCCCAGATTGAATGCCGTTTGCAGTTATTGTCCGTCAACAATTTATTTTCTCCGGCGGACGGTCGTCCCATCGTGTCACCGACCCAGGACATCGTTTTAGGGTTATATTACCTGACCAAGGAAAGCCCGGGCGCTGTTGGCGAAGGCCATTTATTTGGTTCTATTGACGAGGTCAAGGTGGCGTATACGGATGGCTATGTGCAGCTGCATGCCCGTATTAAATTACGTTTGTTGACGCCTGTCTGGGGCCAGGAAAAACCTTCCATGGTCATTCAGCCAAATGATAAGGCTAATCCTAAAAAAGAACTGCCGACCTCGGGGACTAACTCAAAGATCATTGAGACAACGGTGGGACGCGTCTTTTTTAATGAAGTGTTGCCGCTCGAGTATGGCTTTGTCAATGATCTCCTGGACAAGAAGCGCATTGGTTCTGTTATCGCGGACTGCTATAAGCGCTTTGGCCATCACCGCACCGTCAAGTTGCTGGACGATGTGAAGACCTTAGGGTTTATCAGGGCCACCGAAGCAGGTATTTCGATTGCGATGTCGGACTTAACTATTCCTGAGGACAAGCCTAAAATTATCGCAAACGCCAAGCAAGAGGTATTCAAGGTCGATGACCAGTACCGAAAAGGTATTATCACCGGCCGTGAGCGTTACAATAAAGTCATTGATATTTGGACCCATACGACCGAAATCCTCTCAGACCTGGTCTTTAAGAAAATGGATCAGTTTAATCCGGTCTACATCATGGCGGATTCAGGTGCCCGTGGTTCTAAATTACAAATTCGCCAGCTGTCAGGGATGCGCGGTCTTATGGCCAAGCCATCCGGCGAGATCATTGAGAACCCTATTACCGCTTCCTTCCGAGAAGGCTTGACGGTTTTGGAATATTTCATCTCGACCCACGGTGCCCGTAAAGGTTTGGCGGATACTGCGCTTAAAACCGCGGACGCTGGTTACTTGACCCGTCGTTTGGTCGACGTGGCCCAGGAGATGGTTGTCAATATTGAAGATTGCGGTACAGTCAATGGGATTACGGTTGCAACCATTACCGAAGGTGATGAGCTGGTTGTCTCCCTTAAGGAGCGTATCGTTGGACGCGTGGCCCTGGATAATATCCTGGACGTGGTCACCGATCAGCAGGTTGTGGCTTCCGGTGAAGAGATCACCGAAGAGAAGGCTGATTTGATTGAGCAGTTGGGTGTCGAAAAAGTCCGTATCCGTTCCGTGTTGACCTGCGAAGCCGGGATCGGCGTTTGCGTCAAATGCTATGGCCGTAACTTGGCCACGCACCGCATCGTCGAGATAGGTGAGGCGGTGGGGACGATTGCAGCGCAGAGTATCGGCGAGCCCGGGACCCAGCTCACCATGCGCACCTTCCACATCGGTGGTACCGCGTCCCGTACCATTGAACAGTCCTTTATCAAGATCAAGCAGGACGGTGTCCTTAAATACCATACCTTGCGTGTGGTTGCCCGCGGCAAGGAATTCATTGTCCTTAACCGTAATGGTTCTATCAGCATTAACAATGAATACGGCCGCGAATTTGAACGTCATTTATTGCCTCAAGGAACGGCACTGGCTTTTGCTGATGGTGTTTCTGTCACCAAGGGGACGGTTGTGGCCACATGGGATCCTTATACCATTCCCATCATCACCGAAGCCCAGGGTCGTGTCTCTTTCGAGGATTTGATTGAAGGGACCACCTATCAGCGCGAAGAAAACCCCGTGACCGGTGTTGTCGAGCGCGTTGTCGTCGAGCATAAACAGGAATTTCATCCGCAGATCATCATCTCGGATGAAAAGGGCGAAATCGTGGGTATCTATTCCATCCCCACCGGCGCCCACATCCTGGTCAATGACAAGGACACGATCGCGGCAGGTGCTCTTATTGCCAAGATCCCGCGCGGCGCTTCCAAGACCCGTGACATCACCGGCGGTCTGCCGCGTGTTGCCGAGCTTTTTGAAGCCCGACGCCCCAAAGATCCAGCTGTCATTGCTGAGATCGACGGTATCTGCGAATTTGGCGAAGACAAAAAAGGATTGCGTACCATCATCGTCAAGAGCCCGACGGGTACAGCCAAGGAATATACCATTCCCCACGGCAAGCATCCCAATGTCTATAAAGGCGACCATGTGTTTGCCGGCCAGCAGTTGACCGATGGCCCTGTTGTTCCGCAAGATATTTTGCGTGTGTGCGGGGACAAGGCCTTGCAAGAATATTTGCTTAATGAAGTCCAGGAAGTCTATCGCCTGCAGGGTGTGCGTATCAATGATAAGCACATCGAAATTATCATTGCGCAGATGCTCAAGAAGGTGCGCATTGATGAATCAGGAGATACCGAATTTCTCGTCGGAGATCAGGTCGACCGTATCGTGTTTAAAAAGGCCAATGAAGCGGTGCAGAAGAAAAAAGGCAAGCCTGCCCAGGCGACACCTTTACTATTAGGCATCACCAAGGTCTCTTTGACGACGGAGAGTTTTATATCTGCCGCGAGTTTCCAAGAAACAACAAGAGTCTTGACAGAGGCAGCTGCTTCTGGTAAAGTTGACCTCTTGCGCGGGCTTAAGGAGAACGTCATTGTCGGGCATTTGATCCCGGCAGGGACGGGAATGAAAGAATATAATCAAGTAGAAATGGTAAAATATGCCGACAATATCACAGTTAATCAGACACCGCAGGTTGCTGAAAATAAAGCGTAGTAAGTCGCCGGCCTTAACATCATGCCCGCAACGCCGTGGGGTGTGTTTGCAGGTCAAGACCATGACGCCCAAGAAACCTAACTCAGCGTTACGCAAAATTGCGCGTGTCCGTCTTTCGAATAAAGTTGAAGTCACTTCCTATATACCTGGGGAAGGACACAATTTGCAGGAACACTCAATCGTACTGGTCCGCGGCGGCCGTGTGAAGGACCTGCCGGGCGTGCGTTATCACATTGTCCGTGGTACACTTGATACCTCGGGTGTTGCCGATCGTAAAAAATCCCGTTCCAAATATGGAGCGAAAAGAGCCAAAAGTAAATCATAAGGACTTAAAATGAGAAGACGCAGGGCAGAGAAGAGAAAAGTAGTCGGAGATCCTAAATATAACAGCGATCTGGTTTCGCGTTTCATCTCCATCTTGATGGTGGATGGCAAGAAAACCATTGCTGAGAATATCATCTATAACGCCTTGGATATCTTAAAGGAAAAGACTCAGGAAGAATCCTCTGTCAAGGCCTTGAACAAGGCTGTTGATAATGTACGTCCCCGCCTGGAAGTCAAAAGCCGGCGCGTGGGTGGTGCCACCTATCAGGTGCCCACAGATGTCATTCCAGCCCGCGGCATGTCTTTGGCCATGCGCTGGATCCGTGATTACGCCCGCAATAAAAAAGGTAAGCCTATGGAAATTAAGCTGGCTGAAGAATTGGTGGCCGCTTATAAGTCCGAAGGTCCTGCCATCAAAAAGCGTGATGAAACCCATAAAATGGCTGAAGCCAACCGTGCCTTTAGCCATCTGAGATGGTAAGAGAATACTATGGCATCCGCTAATACAGTCCCTTTACATATGTTTCGCAATATCGGTATCAT
>CAZKUL010000085.1:0-12460 GCA_964555945.1 uncultured Planctomycetales bacterium | reverse complement strand
TCAAAGAGTATATATGTCCTAGTCTGTTCACGACAACATCAGAGGCAAGCTGTGGTCCATCAGCGACTTCATTGATCCTTAATAAACGTCGCTGTGCCTCTATATAACTCCTCAACCCTTCAATAATCGTTCCTGTACTCATACCTAGCCGATACTGGTCCATCCATTCATTTACCGGCATCCCATTCATGATTTGACCGGTAGGTAGCAATTGAAAATCAGAATCCCTGAGCCATCGTTCATCACTTAAAGCCGCATGAAACGTCCGGACAAAATCTCTCAACTTTTGGTCATCCCGCCCGTAAGATTTTCTTAAAAATTCAATCATTTCCATGCCCCTCTTATCTTCTGCCCAGGCATAATGAGAAACGTCTAGACGAACATACTCCCATTGCCCCTCATTAAGATTGTCCTCATGATTGAAATGACCGTCGGTCAATACGTTCAGGAGAGAAATGATGAATTTCCTTTTATCCTCTAGCGTATATTCGGGCGAATCATCAATGACGTTAGCAATGTCATGTAAAATCATCCTTCCATCCCTGGCCATGATCATGTCCTCAGGAGCCAGAATGGGGTCCACAAAATCTTTCCTTAAAAGATATTCCTGGACCTGCAAATATTCCCTTATTCTTTCAATAACTTCTGTAGCTGTCGCTCCTCGTAAATTATGATTAAGCCAATCTTGAAAAGACGTGCCCTCAAGAAATTCATTGACTTCAATCGTATATTTCGCAACGCCGGGATTATCTGCATCGTGGTTTGGAAGATCAATTGCCCCATTAGCAAAATTTAAAACAACCCCCGGAACTTCTTTCTCTCCTGGCCTTACTCCATTTAGGCGAAATTGAAAATGCTTAAAGGAAGGGTCCCGCAATGCGCCTATTTTGACAATCCGAGCCGTCCTGCTTTGTCCATCGATGGCTTTAATGACAATCCCGTTTGGCGAACTTCCCATCAATTTAAAATGAAAAAGACCATATTGCGTTCTTAACAATTCCAGCCTTTCAACAAAGAAAATAAGATTAAATCTTAATCTTTCTATAAAAGCATCCGCTATCTCCTGCCTGCCTTGCTCATCATCCTCCAGTGTATTTACATCAATTCCCAAATGTTCTGCTTCATCGGTCAAATCTTTTCTGAAATTCTTGATAAAATCGACGTCCTCGGAAACTAATGCCTTGGCCACCCGAGCTAATTGATCAGCCTTTATTGTAGAGATAATCTGCGCCACCCCAGAAAAATTATTCGCCCTTATCATGCCGACCACGCCCCCATGGACTTTAACTGAGTCCCATTTTGGGCCGTATAATCCTGCCCTCTCTAAAATATCTGCAGCGACCTGATCGCTTAATTGGGCACTATCCTTGACTCCACGCTTTCGCATCGGTATGGCCCCTTGGAACTTATTCATTTGCTGCGGTGGCGCGATATCCGCAGTTACTAGCTCTGCTCTATTTGTGCTGGATTCAATCATGGCTGCATCATCCGGGGTCATGGGTTTGATGTCTGTCACTCGAGCTGCTTCTATTAATTCTGCCCCACCTGAAAAATATTTCCGGGGTGATAATTGCTGCGTTTCCGGATCAATCTCTTCTTTAATATAGTTATAAGCACCTTTTTTGAAGGCTTGGAGGTAACGTTGGTAGATGAGTTCAGTGTCATTCTGAGGCGAAGCCGAAGAATTTTTTAAAGAATTAATTCTATTGAGATCCTTCGCTGCGCTCAGGATGACAGACTTGGTTGGGGTGACGGACTTCGTTAGGATGACAGAATTTTCATACTGTACGCCTGCCACCTTCCTTTTATTCTCATATACTTGAGCCAAAATACTGTCTTTAATTTTCTTTTTGTACCAGATGGCTAAAATGAGTGAATTGTAGACTTGGCGCAATCGGGCGAAGTTTTTACCCTCGTTGACTTCCTTGGTAAGTTGAGGGATGACGATTTCTCTTACGATTTGGGAGCCCAATTGATTGATATCTGTAGGGGCAGGTTCATAACCTGCCCGTTCTTGGGTGGGTTTGGAACCCACCCCTACATTATTTTTGTATAATACCAAATAATCCTGCTCTAGCATGACCTTTAATTTGGTTGTCATCACATAAGCGGTACCGGCTTGGGCGTTTTCGTAGACAACGGCTTTTTCGGGGACTATCCAGACTTTGTTGAACGTATTGACCGGAATACTGGTGGTGCCAAATCTCTTTTGGGCTTCTTCATAAATACGCTGCCAGAATTGCCTGCCAACAGCACCTTCTGGATAGATCAAACTGGCGGTTATCTGTTTGAGGATGTAATCTTCAGCAAGCAGGTCACGGCCCATCTCCGTTTGGCCGAAAGATTCGGGAACGATCCTGTTCTTTTCATAGGGACTGAGATTGACCCAAAGGTCTTTTTCAGGGATGGTGAGGCTGGCGAGGAAGTATTTGATAAGTTTGGTGGATTCGATTTTAATTTGTTCTTGTTGTGGATCCCCGATTAAAGCATTCGGGGATGACACAATATTTTCACCATGATCTAGAATAAAATCGAACCTAAAGGGATTATTGGGATGGACTTTGATGCCTTTGAGAATGGGCGGATTATACTCAGGGCTTAGGGCAACACGGACCCCTGGCACGGGTAAACGGAAATTATCCGCTTGGGCTTGAGGAAAAGGACCAATTATATTGGCAAAGAATACCAATAAAACAAAAAGAGATTGCTTCCGTCTCCAGGAAAGCAGACGCCCTCTCCCTAGCGAGGACTCATGCCCTCGCCTTGGACATATTGACGCATTATTAAGCATGTTGGAAGTATAACATGCGTATTTATATACTGCCACTTAGGCAAGGGTGTTTTCAACCAGCTCGCAGATGGAGTGGAATATGACCAGATGGGACTCTTGGATGCGGGCGGTTTTGGAAGAGACGGCGATGATGGAAATATCACACAAAGGCGGCATTTGGCCGCCACTGCCACCGGTGACGCCAATAGTGTTGATGCCCATGACCTTCGCTTGACGAAGGGCTTCCAGCACATTTTTGGAGTTGCCGCTGGTGGAAATGGCGATCAACACATCGCCCTTTTGCCCTAAGGCCTGCAATTGGCGCGAAAAGACGATATCAAAGGTATAATCATTGCCCAATGCTGTCAGGGCAGAGCTGTCAGTGGTCAAAGCAATGGCTGGCCAAGCCTTGCGTTCCTTTTGGAAACGGCCGACAAACTCTGCAGCGATATGCTGGCTGTCCGCAGCCGAACCGCCATTCCCGCAAAAAAATAGTTTGTGCCCGCTTTTGAGGGCCGTGATGATGATCTCAGCGGCATGGACGATAGCGGCCAGGTTCTTTTTTAAAGTTTCTTGTTTGACTTCGATGGATTCGGCGAAGATGTGTTCGACGGTTTTTTTCATAGTTGTTCTTTTAGAGATCCTTCGCGCAGTTTACCCCCGAATGTTTTAATCGAGGGCTCAGGATGACGACTTTAATGTTTAGTAGAAAAGACGTTGGCGATTTCGACTAGGTCCATATTTACAAGTTTACGTTGGGAGACTGCTTCCTCCATATCCACAAAACGGATCTTGTTTTCCCTCAGACTAGCCATTTTACCAAATTTATGCTCTTTGACAAGTTCTACGGCCTTGACTCCCAGGCGCGTCCCCAGGACACGGTCAAATGCCGTCGGGGAACCTCCACGTAGAATATAGCCCAGCACGCTCACCCTCGTCTCATAGCTCGTGCTGTCTTCAATGATCTTGGCCAAAAATTCACCCACGCTGCCAAAACGGCGTTTCTCTCTCATTGAGGTCTGCTCCATAGAACGCGCCATGTAGCCGTCAATTTTAGTCCCTTCTGAGACGACAATGATGCTAAAAGGTTTGCCGCGCTTATGCCGCTCACGCAACAGCTCATACACATCTTCCAAAACCACTGGAATTTCAGGAATCAAGATGATATCCGCCCCCCCGGCGATCCCGGCCTGCACCGCCAGCCATCCGGTATATAAGCCCATGACCTCTACGACCATGATGCGATGATGGGATTCAGCCGTGGTATGCAAACGGTCAATGCATTCTGTAGCAATATTGACCGCTGTGTCAAAACCAAAAGCATAATCGGTGCCTGATAAGGCATTATCAATGGATTTGGGCACAGCCACTGCTTGAATGACACCTTTTTTGTGCAAACTCAAAGCTATTTTGATCGTCTCTTCACCACCGACCACGATCAGCGCATCCATGCCGCTTCTGGCATAATTATCCTTGATCTTTTTGACTTGTTCCTCGTCATCCAAGGGGTTGACCCGGCTGGTACCAAGGATAGTCCCGCCCTTATCCAAGATCCCGGTTGTGGATTTGATATCCAGGACCCGCATATCATTTTCAATGAGGCCCTGCCATCCGTTCTTGATACCGGTGACTACGTAGCCCTCTTGCATGCCTTTGCGCACAACGGCACGAATGACTGAGTTTAATCCCGGACAATCCGCCCCGCCTGTCATGATACCGATCTTTTTCATAATTACGACCTATAGCCGTGAAATGGGGCTTGGGCTGGAGGTTGAAATTCTTCTTTGTGTTTGGACTTGATGTCCTCTAATGAAATTTTAATCACGTGGATACGGATATTGATCTTGCCTTCCATACCAACAGCTTCCTCTATTTTCCGACGCACCAGGTCCTGAAAACGAGAGGTCAGATCAGGGATATTGGCCTCATGACGCAAGACCAGTTTAATGTCTATTTCCAGTCCTTTGCGTGTGGCAATCATATGCGGACGGATTTCTTTGGCCTCAGGCAATTGCACGATCAAACGCTTGATCAAATCCTCAAGCGCGGTCAGGGACACGGTCACTCCCCCATTGGGATTTTCAAAGGCAATGGTGCGTTCCATTTGGCGTCGCCCGTAAATCAGCCTGGCTAAAAGAAAACTCATAAACATGATACCACCCGCGCAGATCCCGGCGATCGCGCCGCTTTGGGTATCAAAATAAATCATCTCCAAAAGTTTTTGAATCGTCTCCAAATCAAGTTTATGGGCCACAAACAGCAATACGATCGCGCCAGTCAGCCAGATAATGAGGATATAAAAGAAAACGGCAATCCGCGTCATCAACCACATGAAGAACTCCTTCTCTATAATTCCATTAATTTTATCATTGGTTAGGATGTGCCGATTCCTTAATTTTTATCAGATAAACGGCCTCGTTTATTTTAAATTCGGTCTTTCAATGGCCTGAACATTCACATTGATCTCTCTAAGGTCGATATCGACAGCCTCCTCGACGGCCTGCTGGATCGCATCCTGGATCTGCCGGGCAACGAGAGGGATATTCATCCCATAGTAAATTATAACACGTATTTCAATAGATACCTGATGATCTTTATCTATCGTCACCGTCACTGAAGGGAAATTCTTATATCCAAACGCTTCAGTGATAGAACTTATCACTCCGAAGGTGGCCAGCTTTGCCCCGGGAACATCTTTAATGGACAACGCAGCGATATCTCCGATGACTTTCTTATGGATTTGGACGACGCCTAGGTCGACGGTGTTGTCTTGGTGCATAGGACTAACTCCCCCTAACCCCCTCTTTATAAAAAAGAGGGGGGAAATATATTACTCATTTTTCATCATTTTTTCCAAGAAATGCGTGGTGGCTTTGCCTTCCAGAAAAGTGGGATGATGAAGGATTTCCATATGCAATGGAATGGTGGTCTTAATAGGGGCCACATAAAACTCATCCAAGGCGCGGCGCATGATACGGACAGCTTCATTACGGTCCTTCCCATGAACAATCAATTTCGCGACCATGGAATCATAGTAAGGACTGATCGTATAGCCCGGATAAATATGGGTGTCGATACGGACCCCTGGGCCTCCAGGCAAATTGAGCTCTGCAATCTTGCCAGGGCTTGGGATAAAATTATTATATGGGTCTTCCGCGTTAATGCGGCATTCAATGGCTGCCCCATGAAACTTGACCTCTTCCTGCTTGATCTTCAGCTTCTGGCCCATGGCTGCCTTGATTTGTTCCTTGATTAAATCAATGCCCGTAACCATTTCCGTGACAGGGTGCTCCACCTGGATCCGGGTATTCATTTCCATAAAATAAAAATTATTATGCATGTCCAACAAAAATTCAATGGTACCAACCCCATGATAATTGACCGCTTTGGCGGCCTTTACGGCAGCATCCCCCATTTTCTTACGCAAGCTGGCATCCAGGGCAGGGGACGGGGACTCTTCCAATAGTTTTTGGTGACGCCGTTGCACGGAACAATCGCGCTCGCCTAAATGGATCACATTGCCATGCTCGTCAGCCAGAATTTGAAACTCCACATGGCGGGGACCCTCGATATACTTCTCGATATAAACATCCCCCAGCCCGAAATTAGCTTCAGCCTCGGTTTGGGCCATTTTAAAAGAATTGATCAAGGTCACGTCATTGTGACAGACACGCATCCCCTTACCGCCGCCGCCTGCCACGGCTTTAATAATGACAGGATATTTTATTTTTTGGGCCACACTTAACGCGTCTTCCTGGGTTTTAATAATGCCGTTACTCCCAGGCGTTAGCGGTACGCCCATTTTTCTGACGGTTTCCTTGGCGACAATCTTGTCCCCCATACGCCGGATACTGTCAGGAGAAGGACCGATAAACTTGATATGACAGGACTCGCATATTTCAGCGAAATGCGCGTTTTCTGATAAAAAACCATAGCCAGGATGGATGGCCGCCACATCTGTGATTTCCGCGGCAGAAATAATGGCTGGAATATTTAGATAGCTTTCCTTGCTGGAGGCTTTACCAATACATACCGCTTCATCAGCAAAACGTACATGCAGGGAATTACGGTCTGCTTCAGAATAAACCGCGACAGTACGTATGCCCATTTCTTTGCAGGCCCGGATGACCCTTAAGGCAATTTCACCGCGGTTGGCAATCAAGATTTTAGAGAACATTTTACCTTTACGTCATTCTGAGTTCGAAGGACGAAGAATCTAAAAAAACCTTAAGATCCTTCGCTGCGCTCAGGATGACAATGTTATTTTATAGAGGATCAACGATAAACAAGGTCTGCCCGAACTCCACTGGCTCCGCGTTTTGCACGGCCACTTCCGTGATCTTACCACGGACTTCGGATTTTATTTCGTTCATTAACTTCATGGCTTCGACGATACAAACGACCTGGCCCACCTCAACTGTTTGTCCCACTTCCACAAAAGACTCAGCTTCCGGAGAAGCTGAACGATAGAAAGTGCCGACCATAGGGGATTTGATGTCTTTGGTATTTTTGGATGCGTCGGTCGAACCATTTGCTGTCGCAAGCGCCGCAGGTGCTGCTGCTTTAGGAGAAGGAAGTGACTCCACGGCATAATGGGTGGGGGATCCCATGATCACATCACCGCCGGATTTTCTGAGCTTTAATTTTAAGCCTTCACGCTCAATCTCTATTTCATTGAGACTATTTTCATTCATCAGGGCAATGATCTCTTTGATCTCTTTTAAATTCATTTTTTGACCCTTTCGACATAAACCCCTGTTCTGGTGTCTACCTTGATAGTCTCGCCCTGCCCGATAAACAAGGGAACGGAAACAGAAGCCCCGGTATCGATTTTAGCCGGCTTATATCCAGCCCGGGAAGAATCTCCCTTGAGACCTGGGTCAGCTTCAATGATAGTTGCAATGATAAAATTAGGAACGTCCACTCTGACAACTTGGTCCTTATATAAAATAGTCTCAACCTCCATATTGTCCTGCAAATATTTGACTCCATCCCCCAACAGTGACTTAGGGATAAGAGTGTCTTCAAAAGTCCTTTGGTCCATAAAATGGTACTCTTCACCCGTAACATAGGTAAATTGCATGCGGCGACGCTCCAAATCCGCGTTTTCAAGCGTTTCCGCGGTACGGTAGGTACGCTCCAAAACAGCATCCGTGCGCAGGTTTTTTAGACGCACCCGAACAAATGCCGATCCCTTGCCCGGCTTAACATGATTAAGCTCAGTGACAAAATAGAGCTGGCCGTCAACGACCAAGCCCATGCCAGTTTCAAGTTCATTAATTGTAATAGCCACTTAACACCTCACAACCTTCCTTGGTTACTAATACCATGTCTTCAACTCTAATCCCAAACTGATTGGGAATATAAACACCCGGTTCCACTGTCACAATCATTCCGGCCTCCAGCATGCTTGTACTTTGGCTGGAAAGTCTTGGAGCTTCGTGAATGTCCAGCCCCACCCCATGGCCTAAAGAATGACCAAAAAATCTTGCTAAACCGAACTTACGCAAAACCTTACGTGCCTGGGCGTCTATCTGTGAACACGAGGCACCTGGCTTTATCAGCCTAATGGCCTCCCGTTGCGCAACTGTCAGCGCATCAAATACTTGGGATACATGAGGCGCTATTCTACCCAAAAAGATATTACGTGTCAAGTCAGACTTATAACCATTGAGATCAATGCCGAAATCCAACAAGACGTTTTCATTGTTATGCACCAAACGATCAGTGGCTCTGGCATGAGGGAAACAGGAGTTTGGTCCAGAAGCAATAATGGGCGCAAAAGAGAATTCCGCTCCATTAGATTTGACAAATCCCTCCAATTTTAGCGCTAATTGGCGCTCCGTAACCCCTGGCTTCACCACTTTCTTCATAAAATCGATGGCTTTAAAATGTAATTTTAGGCAATTTTTAATCTGCAGAACCTCTGCGTCATCTTTGATTTCGCGTAGTGACTCCACAAGGCCGGTGGCTGCAATCAATTTGGAATTTCGAGGGCAGAATTCCTTAAGCTTTTTCCACAAGGCATAACTGGTATGTCTTTCATCAAATCCAAGGCGTTTGATCCTATAGAGTTTGCAAAGCTCACAAAGGGTGGCACAAGGCATTTGGGTGTATTGTTTGACGGTGATACCCTTTAGTCCCTGGCGGGCTTCCAGGATGTAACGGGAGTCTGTAATATAAAAAGCCTTTGTTTTTGTGACCAAAAGCCATGACTCTGAAGCCGGGAATTGGGTCAAATAGCGGATATTGCTGTCATTGACAATTAAAAGTGCGTCAATATTTTTATGGCGGGAAAAATCTTCAACGAGCTTTTTTAGACGTACATTCATATATTCGTCATTGCGAGCGCAGCGAAGCAATCCTTTAAGTCTGGGAAGAATCTACTAAAAGCACTGGAATACCATCTACAACGGGATAATTTCGATGGCACCGGGTACAAACTATTTTATTTTCTTTAAGGACAACATCGCCTTGACACGCAGGACAGGCAAGTAAGGCCAATAATTTTTCATCAATCAAAATTCCTGCTGGTTCGGAGCTTATTACCTTGTGCTTTTTGGCAGACCTCATTTAGAGAGGTCCACATATCTCATCTGCAACTCGTAAATAGAACCGTTGAGCAAATCATCTTCTTCCTTGGATAAATTACCCTTGGTCTTATCACGCAAAATGACCAGGGTGTCGATCAGAAATTTAGCTTGCTTGAGATTTTTCTCCACTTGATTGGTGATAGGATTAGGCATCTCGCCTAAAAAGATCATGGTTTGAAAGCCGAGACTGGCAATGTAATTAAAGAAATCCAGCTGCGGTTCTGCAGCGGTCTTTGCTGCATCATCATGTGTTTCTGCTGGCGTGTCTTTTGAAGGCTCCGGGGTTGACGCTAAAGGTCGTCCGTCCGGCCCTAGGAGACCGCCTTCCTTCTCAACATTATCTCCCCAACGATTTTGCAAAGTCATATCATTCCTTCCTTAATTTTTAATAAAGCGCATTACATTATCATTGGATTTTGAAAAAGTCAACTTTTGCGTAATGAGCCCGCTTCTATAGTCATGCTTTCTAAAACATAGAGAAAAATTTAATCGCTGACTTGATACTGGATCTCAATATTGAAGGGGTATTCGGTGAGGTTCATGCCTTTTAAAAAGGGCGGAAACGGACTGGCTTCCTGAAGACTTCTAAGGGCAATTTCCTGCAGATGGACGGAAGCATCGGTCTTCCCGGCAATAATTTTTGCGGCCCTCAGAATGCCGTGATCATCCAACAAAAATGTCAGATACACAGAACCACCTTCCATTTTGTCAAAATTGGCATAGACCCTCTCTTTAATGCGGTCGCGGACCATTTCATTGTAAGCGGCGTAAACGGGGTTATTGATCTTTTCCGACCTGATGGGCATAATAGAAACCCGGTGACTTAACTCCATAGGACGCATAGCTTCGGGCTGGCGTTCATAGAACATGCCAATAGGCATCATGGGCCTTTCTTTAACCACGCTCACGGGGATAGCGCCATTAGAAAAAAATTTAGGGTTGCTGCTTAAATCCAGACGTTGGACGGGACGGATAGGATACTCCCGAATATCCACGGGAGGGCGGTGAACTGATTTGTAACTAATTTCAATTCGATTCTCGTGAATGGCCTTATAATGCGGGTCGTTGAGCCGGCTAAAATAGGTGACGCACAAGACAGCCGTATGAGCAGCCAATGAGATAAACAGGGCCTTGAAAAGAAAATTTTCAGTCATTCTTCCGCCATATCTCCC
Organism: uncultured Planctomycetales bacterium; assembly: GCA_964555945.1. Taxonomy (GTDB): domain Bacteria; phylum Omnitrophota; class Gorgyraeia; order Zapsychrales; family Fredricksoniimonadaceae; genus JABDGZ01. The sequence goes on along the minus strand of CAZKUL010000085.1, from coordinate 1,925 downwards.
GCCATAAGTAGGCCATAAAGCGAAGGGTGTCCCGCACGGGTTGGATCTTACTGACCTCATCGCGATAAATGGTCTGGATATCAACTGAGGCTATTTTAAAGCCTTTCTTACTCCCCTTGATCAACACCTCGGTCTCTATTTCAAAATCCGAGCTCTCGAGTTTGACGGCGCGCAGCACATTTGTCTTGATCAAACGAAAACCGCATTGAGTATCCGGGATATGCTGATGGCAAAAAAAAGAGATCAGCCAGGACATCAAACGGTTGGTGATGAGACGTATCACGGGCATTCCATCCGGATGGTGCATCCGATTGCCGGTAATGATATCCGCACTGGAATGTTGATAACACTCAACGAAAGCAGAGATGTCCGAAGGCGCATGCTGACCGTCGCCATCCATGGCTATCAAAGCCTCATAGCCATTCCTAATCGCATAATCAAATCCCATCTTTAAAGCATTGCCCTTCCCGCCTTTGGCATGGGTCTTGATGACAACTGCACCTGCCTGCTGGGCAACGGCATCGGTCCCGTCCGTGGAGCCATCATCAATAACAATGCAATCATACCCTAATTGCCGGATTGCTTCTACCAGGGGCCCAATATTGACGGATTCATTATGCGCAGGAATAATAATAGACAACTGCTTAGGCCCGTTCATATTTTACCCAGCTCCTGGAATAACAGCCACTGAGAAGGGTTCTTCCTGATTTCATCCTCAATGAACGTCAAATAATGTTGAATATAGGCCTTACACGCCTGGTCGGTAATCTTACCCCGTTGCCCTTGCGGAGGATCGAGAGGCGGATAGACATGGATTTCAAAATTTTCCTCCGTGGTGCGGAGAAAAAAAACGGGGATAATAGGCACTCCCGTTTTTAAAGAAAAATAAGCAGCTCCCTTGGGGATCATGGCAGGGGTTCCCAAAAAATCCATCATCAAACCGCGATTGCCAAAGTCCCTGTCCGCAAGGATGGCCACAAAACGGTTGCGTTGAAGGTGCTCCGGAACACGACGGACAGCGACATCAGTTTGAATGACCATCGCGCCAAAGGCCTCCCGTTGCGCGTTAAAAAGCGCATTGACCCGCAGGTCCTTATGCGCAAGGGCCACAACGGATAACGGCAAACCGAGCATGGGCAACACAGCGCCCCCCATTTCCCAATTGCCTAAATGGGCGCTCACAATGATACCGCCCTTACCCTTTTTTAAGACTTCGTTGAGATATTCGATATTCTTAATACGCACATTAGATTCAACGAATGACGGTCGCAGACGCTTTTTCATGGTAAAGAATTCTAATAAATATTTACCAAAATTGCGGAAAACGGCCCGTACTTGTTCCCTGGGCACATGGTCCGACTTAAAAACTATTTTTAAATTATCCTCAACAGCCTGACGGTCCCTGCGCGAAAAATAAAAATGAAGGTCACATAAAATCATGACCAACAAGGAACTCATATGAAAAGGCAAGATATCTGCTAAAAACTGCCCCAACCGATAAAGATAATAATTACCCATATTTTCTTATTGAACAGATCCGTTTAAAATCAGCCGTGCGATGTTTTCCGCAGCCATGGGTTTGCCATTTTTTAATGCTGCTTGCTTCATGGCCGCCAGTTGTTTAGGGTTATTCAATAGCACGTCGATCTCACGGGCAATATGGCGCTTATCATCCACCCGGATGGCAATACCGGCATTGACCAGGAATTGAGAATTACGTTCTTCCTGTCCCGGGATGGGATCAACAATGACCATGGGCAAGCCTTTGGCAAGACATTCACTGGTGGTCATGCCGCCGGGCTTGCTCACGATCAAGGTAGAGACTTCCATCAACTCATCCACGTTGCTGGCATAATCATAAAAAATAATCTTCTTGGCCGTTTTACGCTGGATTTTCTTGATCCAGTTGACCAATTTAACGTTGG
>CAZKUL010000084.1:0-12482 GCA_964555945.1 uncultured Planctomycetales bacterium | reverse complement strand
AAGAATATCATCCATGCCATAATCCTCATGGACGTAGCAGGTGCCGGAATAAAATTGAATGTCCTTCTTGATCCCTTGACGTTGCATGTAATTCTTCAGATTTTGTCCCATAAACTTGTCCGGCAGGAAATAAATCTTGTCATTAGGGATGTCCTTGGCCACTTTGTAGACGTTGGCTGACGTGACGGTCACGTCGCATTCAGCTTTGACCTGAGCTGTTGTGTTGATATAACAAATAAAGGTATGGTCGGGATACTCACGCCGTAAATCCCTGACAGTTTCTACGTTAATGGAATCTGCTAAAGAGCAGCCATCCATGGATGCTGGGATCAGGACTTCCTTCTCAGGATTAAGGATTTTTGCCGTCTCCCCCATAAACCGAACAGCTACAAAGACAATCGTAGAAGCGGTAGTATTTAAAGCATCACGGCTTAATTTATAGGAATCCCCCACAAAATCTGAAACTCCATAGATGATTTCCGGACTAATATAGGAATGGGCCAGGATAACCGCGTTTTTTTCTTCCTTCAGTTCATTGATCTCATTGACGATGGGGACCAATTCCTCACACTTTTTTAAGGAATATTGGCACACCGAGGCGCCAAGTTTGACGTTTTTTAGTTTTTCATAAAGTTGTGGAGCTGTAATTTGTGTCTTTAACATAGAACATAAATATATACCTAAACCTGGAATTTATCAAGAGAAGCTTCGGTGGTATATATTAATACTGTACTGAATAGTCCTCTCATTTCTTAAAAATCTTCTCGATTAACAGATGGGCCATCCACATGGTTACTCTCCTCTGTTGAAATACTTCCTTCTTTCGTGCTGCTCGATGGCTTGATCCATTGAACTGGCTTTCTCGACCAAATCCAGAAAATCCTTACGGTAGCCGTTGTAATCACTCCCAATGGCATTTTGAGCTGTGTCCAGGACCTGTTGGTAGGAAGCATTTTCCTTATATGCACTGTCACGCAATAGCATCCCAAATTCAGCTACGGCACCGGCAAAGCGGAGATTTTCTGATGGCTGAGGGTTTACCTGCCATCTGTTGAGTGTCCCTACAATCAGTTTACTTGTGTCTGATTGAGGGTCTTTATAACGTAATTTAATGGTCATCAGGTCATTACTGAGATTGACAGTCGAAGTTTGGTAACGTAAAGGATCGACATCACCTGCTGGTTCATTTGACCCTGCAGGCGTTATCTCATAAAGGGCCGTCACCGTATGTCCAGAGCCAATGACGCCGGCTTGTTTATTGTCATTATTAAAATCTTCTTTATTAAGCAGATGTTCCTCATAACCAATAAGGCGGTAAGCCTCAACAGTAGAAGGATTAAACTCAACCTGTATTTTAACGTCCTTGGCAATGGCATACAGAGTCCCTCCTAATTGTTGCTCCAATTGTTTTCTAGCTTCATCCAGGGAATCAATGTAATCATAATTGCCATGTCCGGCGTCAGCGAGTTTTTCCATCCGGGAGGCCTTGATATTCCCCATCCCAAAGCCAAATACTGTTAAATAGACGCCTTGATCACGTTTTTGTTCAATCATACGGACCAAATCTCCATCTGCTGAGGTGCCCACATTAAAGTCTCCATCCGTGGTGACAATGATGCGATTATTCCCATTAGGAATAAAATTTTCCTGGGCCATTTTATAAGCTAATTGCAAACCTTCTTCACCATTGGTAGACCCACCCGCTTCAAGATTATCAATGGCATTTAATATCTTATCCTTGTCCCGGCCTGAGGTTGGCTCCAGGATTCGGTCTGCACCTCCAGCAAATACCGCTATAGAAACCGTATCCTCTGGCCGTAATTGTTCTACCAAAAGATGCAATGATTGCTTTACCAAGGGCAATTTATTTTCAACTCCCATGGACCCTGAAACATCGACCAGGAAAACGAGATTACTGGGCGGAAGGTTTTCCAAAGGTATTTTTTTGCCCTGCAAGCCAATGAGGGCCAATTGATGCTGTGGATTCCAGGGGCAAGTAGACACTTCGGTAGTTATAGAAAACGGATCATTCCCTGCAGGTTGTGGATAATCATAGGAGAAATAGTTGATCAGCTCTTCGGTTTGAACAGCGTCCTTGGAGGGCATTTGTCCATTGAACAAAAAGCGGCGGATATTACTATAAGAACCAGTATCCACGCTTATGGAAAAGGTGGATAACGGGTTATCCTTGGCCGTCAGAAAGGGATTCTCATAAATACGGTCGTATTGCTCTGTATTCGAAGGAGCATATTGGATAGGGTACCCTTGTTCGTAGGGATATGGTTGAGGCGCATTCCAACTGTTATAGGAATCATTTCCAGAATTCCAGGCGCGTCTCAATCCAACGGTTGTGCCGACATTGGGGTCTACATTGCCCATTCCAGCTAGGACTTGAGCATTAGGCATATTCTGATATGCTGCATTAAAAGTCGCCATCTGTACTCCAACTCTAGTCCTCATCAATGCTGCATCTGCTCCGACTAATCCAGCTCCAAGTCTTTTATTTTCGTTCATCGAGGCCCGTATACCTGGTTCAAATAGCGTGGGGTTTGTAATATTGGGGGCTAATTGCATTTGACGTGTAACAGGCATCGGCTGTCGAGCTGCAGGTAAATTGTTGTTAGTCTGGCCTGTAGCCCAATACTCCTGCTGTGTATTTAATAAAGTTGAATTATCGGTCGAATATGTTTGTTCTGGCTCTTGTGCATAAGATCCAGCGGCTACGTTATAACTACTGTTTAAATTATACGGTTCGTAAGAAGACGCCGCAGCACTCATTTTAGACTGTAATGTCCTTGTCGTTCCCTCCGAATATTGATCACCGATATCATCCGCTGAGGTTTTTAATCTTCCTTGAATCCTAGAATTCGTAAAAGTGCGCAGAGATATTGAAACAACAACCACGACCAAGGCCAAGGTTGTCCCAACTGTCATCATAGTGCTTCTTTTGGTAAACATAGGTTCTCTCCTCAGTTCTATGGAACGTTGAACTTTAATTTGTTCATCCGGAGAGAGAGATTCATTGGGCCACTGCGAGAGAGAAGACGACATGGCCTTATACCCCTTTAAATCTCTTTGGCAAGAGGCGCACGTTTTGAGATGTTCTTCAACAATATTTTTCTCCGATGGACTGACTTCTCCATCGCTATAAGCAGAAACGAGGATTTTGATGTCTTCATGGTTCATTTTAAATCTCCTTCCCCTAATAAAGCTGGCGGAAGCACTTCTTTGAGATGATTCCGTGCCCTGAAAATCAATATCTTCACCTTATCCAATGAACAATGTAACACTTCAGCAATTTCGACATAGGTAAAACCTTGATATTCGCGTAAGAGTAGGGCTTCTTTTTGTTCTTCTGGTAGTTTATAGATGGCCTTTTGGACTAGGCCCATGATTTCTTTTTGATTAAGTTGGTCCCGGGGTAGACCTTTGGGGTCTTTAACTTCAATAGCCTGACCATCATCAGAGTCACTTTTGGGCGCCCATAAGGGAATGAAACGTCCGCGTTTGCGTATTTTGGAAAGGCAGATATTCCGGGTGACTGTATAGGACCATGTTTTAAAGCTTGCCCCTGGCTGGATGGTATAGCGCTTTTCACAAACCATCATAAATACATGGCTGACGGCATCTTCGGCATCCGCGCGATTGCCCGTAAAGCGCAGGGCAAAATTAAACAGTCCGTCTTTGTGACGCTGGAATATCACCTTGAGCGCCTCCCCATCCGCTTGGTAGTACAGGCGGACTAGTTCTTCATCATTTGCAGCTTGTCTATCCATTCGTCTTCTCTCGTTCTCTCTCTAACCTTTAAACGCACGAAGTCTAGAAAAGTTACAACAATTTTTACATTGGAAGGCCCTTAAGGACGTGGGGAGTGGCTTCTGTGATCGTTACCTTGACTAATGCACCTATTTTATAGTCACCTTTGGGAAGGATGACCAGCTTATTGCCATCGGTACGGCCAACAGAGTTTAAGGAGGGTTTATCTGGTGTGGTTGGTTCAATCAAGATTTCAAATACCTGGCCGATATGAACCTGGTTCTTCTTAAGCGTGATCTCCTTTTGGAGTGCGTTGAGGCGCATGAGACGTTCGGTTTTAATGGCTTCAGGGACATCATCAGGATACTTTTTAGAGGCGATGGTCCCCTGGCGTTCGGAGTATTTGAATGTAAAGGCCGAATCAAATTGCGCCTTTGCGATGACCTGGATAGTGTCTTCAAATTCATTATCGGTTTCCGTAGGAAAGCCGACAATGACATCTGTCGTGAGCGCAATTTGAGGGATTTTCGTCCGGATTTTATCGACTAGGGCCACAAATTCTTCCTTAGTATAGGTCCTGTTCATCATATCCAGGATACGATTGTTGCCTGCTTGCAGAGGCAGATGGATATGCTTGCATATTTTAGGATTGACCGCCATCAGGTCCAGGAAACGGTCAGGAAAATCTTTGGGATGCGGGGAGGTAAAACGAATGCGCTCAATGCCCTTAACCTTGCTTACTTCATCCATGAGATAGGCAAAATCATGGTCCTCATGACGGTAAGAATTAACGTTTTGGCCAAGCAGGGTCACCTGTTTAAAGCCTTCAGCGGCCAAACGGTGCGCCTCATCGACTACATTTCCAGGCGAACGGCTGCGTTCACGCCCACGGGTATAGGGCACGACACAGAAAGTACAGAAATTATCACATCCCCGCATCACCGCGATCCAGGCATTGCCTCCCTCTGTGCGGCTGGGGCTTATATCTGAATAAGTCTCGAATTCTGATAAAGTCACGTCATAAGACTTTTGGCCTTCGTCTGACGCTTCGTGGATCAATTGCGGAAGCTTCTTATAGCTATCAGGACCGGCAATAAAATCAATTTTAAGACTCCGGTCTTCGAGCAAATCCTGGCGTAAGTTGGTTGCCATACAGCCTAAAATGCCAATCATGACAGGTTTATCTTTGCCCCGCGCATGACGAATGCTATGCACCCTCCCATAGACCTTGCGATGCGCATGCTCCCGGATGGCACAGGTATTGAGCATCACAATATCCGCTGCCAACTCATCTTTCACAAACTCATAATTTTCCTTCTTAAGGATCGACCGCACCAGCTCAGAATCGTACTCATTCATCTGGCAGCCGTAGGTTTCCAGAAAAACTTTTTTTGATGTAAGTGTATTAATCATAAATAATTGTGACAAATTTTTCAGTCATCTTTGGGTTTTAAAAACGGGCTAAAAATCATACTCGTTCATCGGTTTCAATTTTGTAACCATAATTTTTTTAAGGTGGGGTATCAGTTTTCTTATTAATAAAAGCCCATCTTGTAATAACTGTTTTAACAAATTCTCCTACTTGCTGTTTTTTATAATTTCCATCCTGCCAAATCGCTTCGTCATTTTTTAATTTCTCAACTTCTGAATAGTATTGTCGGGCATCCAACTGGTCTAGCGTCCATACTGTATTACCTCGAACATTTCCTTCAGAATCGGCTAATAATTTGACAACAAACTTCGCATAGTATTTGATTTTAAAAACACCAAGAACTCTAACAGCTTGTGCTCTTACTTGTGGTTCTGGGTCATTTAGACATTCAGCAAGTAATGGTGCAAATTCCGCTATCTTTCTCTCCGAGGGTTTAATTTCCTTACAATCCATTTCCATCATATGAATACCCATAATTCGCTCTTCTGGGTCAGGTTTTCTTATAAATTCTTCTTCAAGCATAATTTAATCCTTCGTTGATTTTGTGCCACTCACCATGTAATCTATGTCTTCAGCATAACCTAATTTTTTACAAAGAAGCTGCAAGTAAGACATGTGTTGTGGCAAATTTTTCTTCTTTGTGTTTTGGTCTAATGATGATTTCCACATTACGGTCTAAGGCATTGAGCAGTTCAAATAGATGGTCTAAAGAAAACATACTTAACTTCCCATTCATTAAACAAGAAACCTTCGACTGCGGAATACCTAAAAGCTCTGCTGTTTGTTTTTGAGTTAAACCTTTGTCCTTAATAATTTCTTTTATACGAATCATTATTTGTGAACGGGCCAGCACCCTTTCAGGATGAGGCAAGCCAATATCTGCAAATACATTACCGCTACTTTTATAGACTTTTTCTTTTATATTCATAATCACCTCACCTATGGTCAAGTTTATATAATTCTTCTGCAAATTTCAGCCTTCGTTTAATCAAATCAGTTTCATGTTGCGGTGTTTTAATACCACTCTTTGACTTCTTTTGAAAACAATGTAAAACATAAATAATTTTAGCAAATTTAACCGTGTAAACTGCTCGGTATGTATCCCCAATAAAATTTTCAATAATCTCTAAAACGCCTGCTCCTCCGAATCCTTTTAACGGTTTTGCTTCCACTGGTTTTATACCCATTTGTACTTCATGAAGCGCATGTCCTATCTCTTGCCTCACTTCATCAGGAAATTCTCTTAAATCATCTAGAGAAGAACCTGCAAAATCTAATCTCTTTAACTCCACTTCTCACTGCTAATACACCACATTTGGTATAATTAAGCAAATTTATGTGTATATCCTGCGTAAAAACTCAACTAAAATCATGTAATAGTGACCCCATCGGCCAGCCGTAGGTTTCGAGAAAAATTCTTTTTTGTGAATGTATGTTTATGGTCATTCAGTTATTTTCCACTTTTAGTCTCATCCCTGTTCCATGTAATTAACACACATGCCAAGGATACAATTTGAAGCGTTAGCCAAAAAGAATATAACAATGGATAAACATTTTTATCAACAATTACATTCCAATAAATTGCGGTGGGTGAACAAAAAGCCTTACCTGAGTAAGCCTCCCTTACAATAATGCCAAATAAAAGTAAAACAATGGCAATTTTTATTTCTTTACGCATAAAAATTATTCTTTAGTCACATTATTTAATACTGAATGAAGCATTGACTCTCAACATTTTCTTCCATTTAGAATATGCCTTTTTATCAAAAGCTTGCTTTAAATTAAATTGAACAAATTTAAGATATTCATTCATCGATAAGATTTTTGGTTTAGGCATAGCCCCTTTTATTATAGGCAATTTAAGTTCTTTCATTTTAAGGCCTCCGCTATTTTGTTATATATTTCTTGCGAGCCATATTTAAGACAAAGCTCTTTAAATTCTTTTTCTTTAATATTTACTTTATTGATTCTAATTAAATTAATAATATCAGGAAAATCCTTCGTCATACGGATTTTGGGATTATGTTTAATCGAATGTAATTTTAAAGCAATTAAATGATACAAAGACGGAACAATAAAGGTTTGACCAACAATTTTAAGAGACTCGCCTTCTTTCATAATTCTTGTAAGTGTTTCTTTATCAACAAACATAAAATCAACATCCATTAAAGACAATCGACCGCTTTGAAGCTGGGCAAAATTCTCTTGAAGCAAAGCTTTTTTATACCCTGCCTTTTCCAAAAGTCCAACTATCTTATCAAAGTCCTCTTTGGTAATTAAAAAATCAACATCAGCCGTTTGACGGGTCACTCTATAATAGTTTATAGCAAACCCACCAATTAACACACATGACACCCCCTGCTCATGCGTAAAATCAGAAATAAGATGAAATACCGAAGGTTCATCCATAAAATGCCTATCGAAGATGTATTTTCTCTAAAAACTCAACATATAAAATTATGTGCCACCCACCATAATTTTATTAACATTAAACAGTTTCTCTATTTATGTCCATCGAAACAGAACACATTCAACTTATTGCCATCTAAATCACGGAAGTATGCCGCATAAAAGCCGCTATCGCCTCTGGGTCCTGGCGTCCCCTCATCTTTAGCGCCTAAGGCAATGGCCTTTTTGTAAAATGAGTTGACCTTATCGGGGGTTTCCACTTGGAGAGCCACCATGGTACCGTTGCCGACAGTCGCTGGCTTGCCGTCAAAGGGAATAGTGATGCCAATGCCAGGTTTGCCCGGAGCTGATGAATAGGCTGTAAATTTTTCTGTCTCCATAAAACGGCCGCCACCAATCTCCTTTAAGAGTTCGTCATAGAATTTCTCTGCCCTTTTTTTATCATTTGTTCCAAGCGTCACATATCCAATCATTTCATCCTCCTTCTATTTAATACACAGAAACCCGGTTGTCTAACAGACTAGCGCCAGAATGTCAGGATGGCGGTTATCAACTGTAGATTGAGGAAATAATAGACGGCGTTTAAGGCAAAGAGTTTAAGAGGTCTGCCCTCCCATGTGATTGAGCTAAAAAGCAGAGGCAGATAAAATCCGAGCCAAATAAAAAAGGCGGCACCGTAAGTGCAGTAGGGTTTATAAATGTTGATGATGTAGGCCAGGACGAGTGTTGTGAGTACCGTGCCCAAAAACGTCAACGGGAGGGCCCAAGGTTTGGGTTTGCACTCTCCCATTTTAATGCCCATTAAACCAGCCCATATTTTTCCGAATAGCGGGCCATACCATAAGAAACCAAAGATAAAACTACTCAGAACAGCCACTCCTAATACCAAATAGTTAGCATGGGTAAATGGGCACATGAGTCCTCCTTGGTTAATATTTAAATTTATCGCGCATATTTAAATTTTTTATTCACGCCACCGGGCTTTTTTTTCCACGGTTTTGCCGTGCCTCTGCCCTTTCTTTTTTCCCACGTTTGCGCGCCGGCAGGTTCTGCGAATTTTTTGGCTTCCTCACGGGTTTTCCGGCGCGGCACATATTCTTTCTTTTTAAAAGTCTTTAACTTCTCTTTGGTCTCGGGGATTATGGGTGCAATAAATTCAGCGGCAGGCTTGTTTTTAGCCTCCAGACGCTGCTTTTTGATTTCTTTATAATCCTTTTTAGACTTGATGGCCTTGGGGCGTTCAATACTTACCTCTAAAGGCCGGCCCATAAAATCCTTGTTGTTTAAGGCCTCAATGGCAGACTGCGCCTGCAAGTCATCAGGCATGCTTACAAATCCAAAACCACGCGAATTTTTGCCTGATTTCTTCTTGATGCGCACCGATGCAACTGTTCCAAACGTTTCAAAGACGGTTTTAACATCACTCTCAGTGGCGGAAAAGGACAAATTACCTACGAATATATTCATGGTCTGATTTCCCCCTGGTTTAGGCATCTTTTCCGGTAAGTAATTTCCGGAAATTCTTAAGGCTGTAAAATGGCGTTTGGACGGCTAATTGATTGATAATGGAATACGGGATGGAACCAGCAGGATCGGTATGTTGTTGAAAATAAAACTCCGTCTGGTTTGGGGATATTGATTTAAATCTCCAAATGGATTCAATAGACTTCACGCGGACCAACCCCTTAACAGGGGCAAGCCTGGTGGGAAGAGCGGTCAGCGTGTAGGTGATCATTTTATCGGCTGCATCATCCGTTCTGCTGCGCTTAAAAACAAAATCCCGGGAAGCTACCGGCCATGGCATATGAAGCACCAAATAGATTATTTTTTGATTGGGTCCATCCGTTTCGACGAGCTCTGAATGGACACATTGGAAATACCAGCGAGGGATTTGCTTTTCATCCTCAAAGAGGCTGATAGCCTGGGACATGGGAACATTGATGGTGACCGTGGCTTTGTACTCGAGGATCGGGGAACCTGCCACTTTGCGGGTATAAATAGGTATGCCCCCTTTGGACTGCCTGAGTTGCCATGGGTCCTGTGCCGCATGAAGGATGCTTGAGAAGCAAAAGTTCAATACAATAAGGGTTATGACAAATATTCTCATTAAAAATAAATTCTTCCTGCATGTCATTAATAGGCTATGCATTGTACCGTTATAAGCACTCAAAAGGAAGTCAAATTATTCGGAATTCGGTTCTTTTATTATTACTTCTCCGACCTGTATTAAAGGCTTTACATCCGTATACATGCAAATGTTGCTGATGACTTCTGATCCTACAGAGGCAAAGCATTCTTGAAAATCGGTCAGTGTATCAAAATAAAGATAACCTATGGCAAAGAAAGGAGACGCTCCCCCACCGGGTTTTTCAATGCCTTTATCGACTTCAATTCTTCGTAATCCAAAAGGAGAGAATTTCTGCCAGACCATCGGCAAATGGGTATGGATATAATAATTCAGATTGAATGTTTTCCCTTCCTGACGAGGATAGGCGGCAGCTATACGGATCATGACCCTATTTTAACCTTAAAAACCAGTTTTTTAACAGGACCTCGATAACCCTCATAGGAACAGCCAGGGCGATGGGCTTCCTTGGGATAGAACACCACAAATTCTCCAGCTTGAAGGATTAAGTCTGTCATTGTGCCGGAGGCTTTAAAAAAGCTATAATCCCCTTGAGGATCGTAATCTGTCAAAGGAGTAAGGTCCTTTAAACGTGCTGTTTGCATCAATTCTGAGCCGCTGGCCAGATACTGGACATCCGCGTAGAGCTGATGTGTTTCAAAGCGATTTTCCGCCGCAGGCTTTGGCGTATAGCTCATGACGCGCACAAATAATTGCCTGCCATCAATCTCAATTTCACCATCAGGCAAGTTGGGGCAATCATTCTCCGAAATAAATTTTAAGATGGCATCGCTCTGAGGCACAGTATAGCGCTTTATGTGGTCAATGGCGTCCATGATCATAGGACTCCTCCAAAACTTCTGCGGTGAATGGCGCAAGCTCCCAGTTTCTTGATGGCTAAACGATGGACTTGGGTCGGATACCCTTTATGTTGGGCGAACCCGTAATGGGGAAAGATTTTATCATAAACTTCCAGGATACGGTCCCGATAGACCTTGGCAATGATGGAAGCGCAGGCAATGGACAATGATTTGCCGTCTCCGCCGATGATGGTCTTATATTGATAAACTAATTCAGACTTGAAGATATTACCATCAATTAAAAGGACAACTTCACGATGGAAGGTGTTGGTTGAAACGACCTCGGGCGGCATGCAGCGGACCAACCTCTTGACGGCCATTTCCATAGCTAAGTGAGACGCATTGAGAATATTAACAATATCAATGGCCGTTTCAGAAATGATACCTATCCCAACGTAAGCTTTTTCAAAAATTTCATGAAAAGCCGCCAAACGCGTTTTGGCCGACATTTGTTTTGAATCATTGATAGGATTATCAAACTCAAATTGGCGCAGACAGACCGCAGCCGCCACCACAGGCCCTGCCAATGGCCCCCGGCCGGCCTCATCCACGCCTAAAATAAAACGCAAGCCTTTATTCTGGGCTTGCGTTTCATATTGGAGCAAATCTGCTTGGGCAGACATTATTAAACAGTGACAGGTTGATGAACTTTTACATCTTGATCAACTTTAACACGGGCCTTCTTACCCAAGCGGTCACGCAGGTAATATAATTTTGCACGCTTGATAATGCCCTTGGAAACAACTTCAATTTTATCGATGACTGGAGAATTAACCGGGAATGTCCGTTCAACGCCTTCACCAAAAGAAATTTTACGCACGGTAAAAGCTGCCCCCAACCCGACACCAGTCTTTTTGATCACAGTACCTTCAAAAGGATGGATACGGATTTTATCGGCTTCTTTGACCTTGATTTTCATCTTTATCGTGTCACCGACCTCAAAAACAGGAATGTCGTGACGGATATTCTTTTGGCTGACGGAAGACATTTTTTCAAGACTGCTTGCTATCATTGCTAACTCCCTTTTACGGGCGATTGATGATCGCCCCTGCTACTTTAATAAATCGGGCCGGACCTTTTTAGTCAGGCCTAAGGCCTTTGATTTTCGCCAGTTTTCGATACGTTGATGATCGCCAGATAATAGCACATCAGGCACTTTTTTACCACGAAAATTTGCCGGCCGGGTGTATTGAGGCCCCTCCAGCAAATTGCCCTCAAAGGACTCATGAAGGAGAGATTCCATTTTGCCTAAAACCCCTGGAATCAGGCGTGTTATGGCATCAACAAGAGCCATGGCAGGTATCTCTCCCCCGGTCAACACATAATCACCTAGGGATATTTCCTCATCGACCAGGTGTTCGCGCACCCGCTCGTCGATCCCTTCGTAATGGCCACAGATGATAATCAAATTCTTGGATCTAGTCAAGCGTTTTGCGTGAATTTGTGAAAAGGGCTGGCCGGATGGAGATGTATAGATGATCTTTACCTGTCGTCGTCCTTTGATGGCCTTGACCGCATCAAATAAAGGCTGCGGCATCATGAGCATGCCTGGGCCGCCGCCATAGGGGCGGTCATCAATCTTGCGGTGCTTTTTGTCATCGGTGTAGTCGCGCAGGTCATGGATATGGATGGCCACTTTCTTTTTCTCTTGGGCGCGCTTAAGAATGGACTCATTGAGGATGGGGCCAAACATGTCTGGGAATATGGTGATAATATCAAAACGAAGCATAAATTCTTTTTCGTATCCTAACCTTTGTCCAAATTGTGAGTAGGGGCCGAGCTTGTCTCGGCCCGAGGATGCGCCCGGCGCTCACTGACATCTCGGCCCGAGGATGCGCGCTCGACTGACATCTCGGCCCGAGGATGCGCCCGGCACTCAACTGACATCTCGGCGCGAGGA
>CAZKUL010000083.1:0-12622 GCA_964555945.1 uncultured Planctomycetales bacterium | reverse complement strand
ACCAGCCACCCTCTGATTAAGAGTCAGATGCTCTACCGGATGAGCTAAAGGCCCTAAAATGCTTAACTGCTTGATTCCTATATGTTTGTAGAAACATGCTCAACATGCGTTTCTTCAAATTTATCGCTTGGTGTCCAAATTGTGTCCATTCGCTTTGATAGCCCGTCAACCGCCCTTTGTTTATGGTTGGAAGATAGATGCGAATACCGCAATGTCATTTGGAGAGATTTATGACCCAACAATTCTCTTACGGTATTTAAATCAACGCCACTCATGACCAACTGTGAAGCAAACGTATGTCTAAGGTCATGAAATTTGAAATCCTTTATACCAGATTTTTTTATAGCTGTAAAGAAACTTGTCTTAATACCTTTTATTTTTATTTGACTTCCATCACAATTTATAAAAAATATATTGTCTTAAAAGACATGATTTCGCTTTTACTGACTTTCTTCTACTTAATTCTAAAAAATCTCATATTGATTGTCTTTTTGAAATATCTGTTCGGTTAATGCCATGACATCATCAACACTGATGGAACCCGCCAGACCCGCCACCACTTTGCTTTTAGCATCTAATTTCACTTCTTCTCCGGGTTTGTTACAAAGGACAAAACTTTTGGGGCCAAGGGGTTTCCAGCGTTCCGCATTGATGCCCGGTTGATTGCGTAAAAAAAGTGAAATGACGCTGGTACCAACTCCCGCCGCCACATGGACGGGACCGGAATCATTGGATATCAATAAACGTGCACGACGCAAAAGGCTTATGATCTGGGCCAACGAAGTCTTTCCGGTCAGATTTATAAACTCAGGTGCACGGTGCGCCTGCCGTAGCATTTCCGCTGCCACAGGCATCGTAGAGGCAGCACCGATCAAGACAATCTTTAGAACATAGAGCTCGGCAAGACGGTCCATCAGTAACGCGAAATTAGCTGGAGGCCAGCATTTGGTCACATCAGAGGCACCGGCATGGATGACAATGAATTCATTGGATTTTAAATGGTGCTCCTGCATCCAACTTAATGCCCAGCTCTCTGCCTCCTTTTGCAAAGGCACAAAAGCATCCAAATCCCCCTCATAGACACCGATGGCCTTTAAAACATCCATGCAATACTCCGCTTCATGCTTCAACCCCTGGAGCCTGATGTCCTTTAGGGGATGGGTGAGCAAAAAACCGAATTTATTATTGCAAAAACCCAAACGAAAAGGAATACCCGCTGCAAAACAAAGAAAATTATAACGGCGCTTGGTATGAAAAATAATAGCCAGATCAAATCTTTTGGAGCGCAGATCAGCCGTTAATCGCAGGAATCCAAATACATTCTTATGTTTCCCGTGACGGTCATCCAGGATAACCTCATTCACATAGGGATTGCCATACATGAGATCATAGGTCGCTGGTGTCACCATCACAGAGATGCGCGCGGCTGGATACGCCCGGCGCAGCGCTTTAATGGCCGGCGTTGTCAAAACTACGTCTCCGATACGGTCAGTACGGATGATGAGGATATTATGGAACTGCAATATTACCCCCTCCCTTACCCTCCCCACAAGGGGGAGGGAAATGAAGAATTTTATTTAAGTTTTGAGTGGCTTCAATGATATCTTTGACTTCAATAAATGACATACAATTATGCCCTTCTTTACCTTTCGGGTCCTGACAGCGCGGACATTTTTCATTGCGCCTGACCACCACGGCTTTTTGGGACCAGGGTGCATAGCGATGGATGTCCGTTGGCCCCCAAAGGACCACCACAGGAATATTAAAATAACAAGCCAGATGCATCACTCCGCTGTCATGGGTCAGTGCCCATGAGCATTTTTTCAAGACATAGGCCAATTGTCGTAAATTAATCTTGCCTGCCAGAGACAGGGAGTCGGATTTCATGCGCCTTTGAATATCTGCCACAATTTCAGCATCCTTGGCATCCCCCACAAAAATGACCTTGGCATCCATGGACAAATGCTCTGCCACGGCCGCAAAACCTTCTGGATTTTGCCATCGCTTGCCAGCATCGGCCGCACCTGGGGCTATGACTACAAAAGGCTGACCTCCTAATGCAGGGGCAACCGAGCTTTCGAAGAAGAGCTCATCTTCCCTTAATGTTTGGATGGCGTATGGCTTGTCTGAAACCGTTTGAAACTCATAAACTTGACGAAGCCGCCTTAAATGCATGTCCTTTTTATGCCTATCAAGTGTCTGCTTTTCAAAAAGAAGCGGGGTGGCATAACGAGGCGCTAAGAAAAAGGCCAACGCGGTTCGCCTGAGATCTATCACACAATCGTAGTATTCATGATATAAATCACAAAACCAGGCGCATTTTTGCCTCAAAGGGGCTTGTTTATTAAATACTTTGACGCATAGGTCGGGATGTCCTTCAAACAGAGAAACAGCTTTGGGCCCTATCACCACATCTATTTTTGCCTCAGGGAAGTCTCGCCGCAAAATATCAATGACCGGACATGTCAGGATCACATCTCCAATATTTGTTTGGCTGACGACCAAAATACGCCTAGGGCTTAAGTCTTTTAAATGCTTGGCACACATCTTCCACCGTCACAGACTGCATACACACATTATGAGTACAAGCCAGATGATAACAGGGCGCTTTATTGCATCCTACATCCTTAAATAAAATTTGGGCCCGGCCCCGTCCTCTTGGGCCGGTGATTTCTGGACGGGTGGGCCCAAAAATACCAATCACATCCGCGCCGACGCTATCAGCTAAATGCAATGGGCCGGAGTCAGCGGAAATGACAGCTACTGCCCTTTTATAAAGCGCCAGAGATTCACCTAAGGTCGTTTTCCCTGACAGGTCTACCACGCCAATTTCAGCAGCTTGCGCAATGCGCTGGCAGTTTTCCTTGTCCTTTGGACTCCCGGGTAGGACAATCTTAAATCCATAGAGCTGATTTAAGCGTTGGGCCAAATGGATAAAAGAAACCATATTCCAACGTTTGAGGTCCCAATTACCGCCGGTATTTAACACCACATACTTGTCATTGAGACTTATCCCACTTTTAATCAATTTAGCATCCAGAGACTGCATATCCTCAAGACTATAACGCAATTCACAGACACGATCCTGGACCTTGATGCCATAGTCCTCCAAAATCTTCAAATAGTAATCACACCTATGGACATCTTCCGATTGTATGTCCACTGGATGGGTCAGGAGGCTTTTATATTTGCTATAACCGATGCGCAAAGGAACGCCTGCCAGAAAAACGAATAGGGCCCGTGTCATGGAACGGTGAAGCAAAAAAGCCATGTCAAATCTTTCCTTGCGCAAGTATTGAATCAGGGACCATTTAGCCCAAGGCCATCTGTGTTTACCACGTTCATCATAAACAATAATCCTATCGATGTAGGGACAGTACTGAAGCACCTCCTTAACCCTCGGTACGCACAGACAAGACAAACGTGCATGGGGGTAAGCTTTCTTGAGTGCCTTAAAAACTGGGGTTGAAAAGACCGCATCTCCCAACCAATTGATATTGACGACTAGAATATTGTTCAAAAAACCTTATCCCTTCGAGGTAAGACATCTGTTATAAACTCTAAGTGTTTCTTTAAGCATTCTGTCCACTGAAAAATGTTGTTCCACATTTAATCTTGCCTGCTGAGCCATGAGCTTGGCCACTTGAGGATCACGCAGGATCTCGATGATCCGCCTGGCTAAAGCTGGTGGAGCATTGACAGCAACCAGGTAACCGCTCTTGCCATCTTCAATTAAATCAATCAACCCGCCGACTCGGGACGCAACCACAGGAATGCCGCAGGCCTGGGCCTCAATTACCGATAATCCCAACCCTTCCATCAGTGAGGGCATCACAAACACATCAAGAGCACATAAAAGTTCATGTGTTTGATTGGTGATATCCTTAAAATGAACGTACGTTGTTAACTGAAGCTCCCGCGTTAATCTCTTTAACGTCATTTCTTCCGGCCCATGGCCGGCAATAAGCAAATGCGCTGAAGGGATCTCCTTTAAAATAAGAGGCATTGTCTTGATGAGAATATCAATACCCTTCACATCGGAGAGACGCGCAATAATACCTACCCAAGGGGCATCGTCCATCCCCCATTTTTGCCGTGCTTGGGCCCGTGCCTGCGGAGTGACTACGACAAAACGTTCCAGGTTAATACCATTAGCAATCCAATAGATCTTTTCCGGCGAAACGCCAAAGTCACGGCTTAAATGGAGACTGACAGGCTTGCTGATGGCAATGACAGCCTCCCCCCAACAGGAAAACGCCTTCCTAAACCAACGCGGCCGGAAGAACCCGTGACAGGTTGTCACCATCTTTACACCGGTGGAACGGCTTAAAAAAAAACCAAGGACTTGCGTGACCCTTGTTTGGGCGTGAATAACGGCAATCCCTTCCTTCTGAATCAACGACTTCAGAGGCCCAACGCTCATCCAAAGCTTGGGGTGCAGTTCAGATTTGGTGCGAATATTGACGAGGACGTGATGCGCCCCTATGGACTCAAGCCGTGGGACATCATTGCCTCCACTGGAGGCCACCCACACTTCATGGCCGCCGGCAACCAAAGCCTCAGCGAGGGTTAGAATATAGCTGGTAATACCCCCTGTATTAAAATGAGTGGTCAAAAAAAGGATTTTCATTTAACGAGCTGGAGGACCTTTCGGGCCACTTCTTCAGGTGAAATTTGTATCATGCACGCATGGGTCTTTATTTTACAAACACCGGAATAACATGGTGAGCATTTCATGGGCTTATGGAAAATCACGGCTTTATCTGACGGCGGCATATGGCGCCGCTCATCTGTCGGCCCAAAAAAAGCAATGATGGGTACCTGCATCCCGGCAGCGACGTGCAGGGGCGCCGAGTCCGGCGAAATATAGACGCCGCAACGCTTAATCAACGCGGCTAATTGAAGAATGGTCGTTTTTCCAACCAAACTTGCCGGTTTAGCGCGGGCACGGGCCACTAATTTCCGGCCCAATTGCCTGTCCTTGTCTTCACCGGTGAGAATCACTCGAATGTTCTTTTGTCCCAAAATATCACATAATTTAGCCATATGATCCAAAGGCCAATTCTTCGTAGGCCAATTTTCTGAGGCTGATATGTTCAAGCCCACAAAAGTCTGCGCACTGCTTAACCACTCGCTCTCTAATAATTCCTGCACATAAGCGTCATCTTTAAGTGAAGGATGTAACTCCAGCCTTAACCCTGGATCATACTCGATCCCCAGCATTTTTAAGATACGAAACTGATGCTCCACCGGCGGGATATGACGGATATTATTCTTGATTTTCTTCGACAACAAAAAGCTGAATTTCCCATTGTCATACCCATACGATTCCTTAGGAAAGGACAAAAAGGACAATAAATGGCTCACCCGGTTATTCTGCAAATCTATCACCTTATCAAAATGATACCCCCGTAGTTCCTTGCTCCTTTGCATCAAATCATTCCAATTCTTATCCTGAGGATCAAACACAAAGACCTCATTGACATAAGGCGAACTTTCGAGGATGGGGCTGGCCTTAGGCGATGTAAGACAGCACACTTGCGCGTTGGGGAATTTTTTCCGGATGGCCTCGAATGCCGCCGTGGAAAGGACAACATCCCCCACGGCCGTCAATTTGATGATAAGGATCTTGGTGGCACGCATCAGTTCTTCATACACCGCAATGGTAGCATCCGCCATACGGGCCAAGGTGTAGCGCGCCTCTATTTTCTTTTTGGCTTCAATCACCAGACTGGCCCTGAGCTTCGTGTCCTTCAAGATGCGCACAACCGCGTCAGCCATGGCCTCAATTTCCTTAGGCTGAACAAGCAGCCCTGTTTTTTCATGTTCAATGATTTCAGCGACTCCCCCAACCGCTGTGGCCACCACGGGCACACCGGCTGCTTGGGCCTCAATGATCACGCGGCCAAAAGCTTCCTGAGTTATGGTCGAAAGGACCAAACAATCCGCCCTGCTTAAGAGTTCAGGTATATCCCGGCGGTTGCCCAAAAATTCTACCTGTTTTGAGATCCCTAATCGATTGACCAACAAAATCAATTCATCCTTATAAGGCTGCTTTTTAGGGGGAGCATCCCCAATGATCTGGATTTTAACCTTGGGTATGCAGTGGATCACCCTTGCCATGGCCTTTAAAAAGTAAGAATGACCCTTGAGAGGGGTAATGCGGCCAATCATGACGATGGTAAATGCTTTCTCATCCGTTTTCGGGACGCGCGGCAAATTGAATTTCTGAAGGTCTACGCTGCGCGGGATGACCCGGATATTTTGCGCCGGAACGCCAAAATCCTGGACCATGTGCCGGCCGATGACCTCACTGATCGCGATGATCATTTTTCCCCATCCCATGACGCTGCTAAAAAAATGGTGGGAATAATAACCATGACAGGTCGTTAAAAAGTGGGCCTCTGTCTTCCTGCAGGCAAAAAAGGCAATCCAAGCGGGGACCCTGGACCGGGCATGGACGATATCAATTTTTTCCTTTTGGATAATGGCAATCAACTTGGCCACACAGCGCAAAGCTGTAAAAGGATTTTTTTTATGCACCGGTAAGGTGTAATGTTTGGAGCCATCAGACTGAAGTTGCGCCACCAAAGCCCCACCGTTCGAGACCACGACAGACTTATGCCCGTGCACAACCAGGTAGCGGGACAAATCCACCGTCCCGGTTTCCACTCCCCCGACATTAAGCTCTGGAAGGATTTGTAAAATATTCATGCAATGGCCTCTAATCCACTTTGGATAATACTCTGATCATCCAGGGATTTCAGTGTTATTTTGCGGTTCAATAATTGCGAAATTTTAGCCTTCAAATCATCCACAGAACTGATCATTAAATAGCCCTGCTCATTTAATTTCAATACAAAAGCTTCATATTTATCCCGGGGCGTAGTCCCATACCGGCCGAGAGGAGAAAATACGACAATACGTTTTCCCGAGCTTACGGCTTCCGAAACCATGGATATACTTTCGCCCGATACAATCACTAAATCACAAAGGGCCAGTATGCCTCCAACCGCTTCCGGCACATTACGCTGATTGGCAATGATGCACAGGGAACAACGCGGGAAATTCTTAAGTTCCTTCGCAATAATTTGCTCTATCTCTACGGGCGTACGGCGTGAGGTGCTTACTAAAATATCCGCATTGTAATGCAGCGACGCTTCTTTTATTTGGTCCATCAACTCCCTGATTTGGACCTCATTAAATTTGACCCCCTTGGTATTACCCCCGATCAGAAGGCCAAACTTCATGCGTACATTGCCTTTTAAGTGTGAGTAGTGCTTCATGAGCCCGTCGGCTTGGTCTTTTAAATAAGCTGCATTGATCAAATTAGGCGACACCTTGGTCGTAATCAAACGCACCCGTCTATCAATCCGGGCTTTGTCATGTTGAGGTGATATCAGCGCATTGAAATGAATGGGGGACAAAAGACCAGGTGTTAAAATAGAGATGGATTTCGCCAAATGATTCTGGCTTAGAATAAAATTAACTCCCGCCCCTTGGGAACCACAGGAAACGACAAAATCTGCCTTATATTTCATCACGTCACTAAAAGAAGTATCAGTCAAAAAAAACTTCAAACAATCCTCTCTCTTTAAAAAAATTAGAAATTGTGCCAGAAACACATAAAAGGAAAATAAAGAGAATGCCCAGGGACCTCGCCACTGCAATGAAACAATATTTTCCTCAGGTGATTTCCCCTTTTTCTTTAAAACCTCAGCCAAATGGCGGGCCAGGGCCTGGGACTGGCGTAAATGGCCTGTCCTTCCATCATCAACGATGACTATCGATTTTTGCGAAGAATATTTGAATACTTTATAGAACCACATGTATTCCTCGGGATGCTCTCTGAGCAGCCCTTCAAAATGATTAGCCGCTTTGGTAACATTGTCGATAATATCATTCTCCATGTCACCAGTCTCACTTAAGATTAAGGCCGGAGATATCGCTAAAACATGTTTTCCATTACCACACCGCTCAATCCAAACAGGGCATACCGCGCAACCATATTTCAAAGCCAGGCGCATCGCACCGGTGGACATGGATGCCGTCTTGTCAAAAAAAGGTACCGCCAATCCTGTTTTTCCTCCTTGATCCAAAACTAAAGAAACAACTTCGTTATTTTGCATGGCCTTGATAATTTCCTTGGTCGACGATCCGGCCATAATAACATGAGCTCCGGCAATGGTACGGTATTGATTGAGCATCTTGTCTAACTCGGGTAACTTGGATTGATCATTGGCCACCACATGGTATGGCCTTTTGGTTATACCTCCCACCACACTGGCTAATTCCCAACTCCCTGAATGAATGGCCAATAAGATGACCCCCCGCCCGCGGGCCGCGGCAATATCAACATTTTCATTGCCCCTCAAATCCACAAATTTTGCGAAACCCAGGTGTTTGATCTTAGGGAGGCATAGGAGTTCTACGGCACTTTGAATAAAGTTAATAAAAACGTTCCTGGTCATCCGACGAAGGTCTGAAGGTGAATGCGTAGAGGCAAATACGGTCTTTAAATTAGCGTAGACCACCTTGCGTTTGCGCGATAACAAATAATAGCCCATCCACCCCAAAGAGCGGCCTATCCATAAATCTACTTTTATGGGTAAAAGCATAAAAAGAGTGGCCGCTATTTTAACCACCGCAAACAGAAATGACTTTTTGAAAGAATTCATCCAATCCTTTGTCGATCTCCAGCTGAATGGGCAAATAAACGACGCATACATCCCCAAGCAGATCCTTAAAATGCCTTAATTTAACCGCGTCCTTATGCGTTGTTGCCATGATCTTAATGTCATAAGAACGGCAATAAGCTGCCATGCCTTGAATATCTTCCTTCTTATAAACATGATGATCCATATAAGAAAAGAATTTTACGATCGTGGCCCCGGAATTCTTCAAACTCGATTCAAATGAGCGAGGATCACCGATGGCGCAAAACCCAGCCACCTGTTTTTCCTTCAGGAAATCCAGAGGCATCGTTGAAAGGTCAAAAACATCGACCGCACTGGCGCTTTTATAGCGGCTCTCCAGGATCAAAGCTTCGGGATTGATACCCCTAAGCTTGGCCGTGAGCGCTTCCGTATTACTTGAATTATCTGTTTTGGTCAATATCAGGACATCCGCCCTCTTTAATGCTGAGCGAGGCTCCCGTAAAATGCCAGCTGGCAAAAGAAAACCATTCCCAAACGGATTAGAAGCATCGATGGCTACGATGTTAAAATCACGATGAAGCGGCCAATATTGAAAAGCATCATCCAGAATATAGACATCCACCGGAAGTATTTCCGCGGTTTTCTTTATACTGCTTATCCTGTCGACGCCCGGTATGACAGGGATGTAGGGAATTTGCTCATTTAGCATATCCACCTCATCACTTTTGTCGGACGCCTTGGGCATATATCCGCGGATGAGAATAATAGACTTAAGGCCTTTATCCTGCAAGTTACGCGCCAGCCAAATGACCAGGGGTGTCTTGCCGACACCGCCCACCGTGATATTTCCAATGCTGATAACAGGCTTGGTCGCCTTATAGGCTCCCATGAGGGCATAATAATAACGGTGAAAAAATACGCCCAGACGATAACCCCAAGACCAGGGGGCTAATAGATAGGTGATCAAATGGGCGAAAAAATCAGTTTTTTGGCCTTTCATGACGGAAAGCAAATACTTCATGCTAAAAGACCCTCCATCCTCTCCAGGATGCGTCTGGTGGCTCCTTGGTTATTGGCAATAACACCTCTAGCAGCGACCCCTAAGCTCTCACGTCGCGACGCATCAAGACATAAATTCCTGACAGTCTTTTCAAACGTATACGCGTTTTCTACCTGCACGATGGCATCGCTGTTCTTGAAACTGTCCACGATGTCCCTGAAATTCTCGACCTTGGGACCAATCACAATGGGCTTTCCGTAAAAAGCAGGCTCAATGACATTGTGCCCGCCACCCACACACAAACTTTTACCCACGAAAACCAGGGAGGCCTTGGCATAAATTGAACGCAGATGGCCGATAGTATCCACCACGACGACTGTTTTTGCTGATTTCCCGAATGCGAGATTGGGTAAGTTTAAATTGTTAAATTCAGAGAATTTCATCGCCGTAAGACATCGACGCTCGATAAGTTCCATGATTTGCGCCACCCTCTCAATATGCCTGGGCACGATCATCAAGCGCCATTCCGGTCTATCTTGGATAATTTGTTCATACACATCCAACACCATCTCTTCTTCTCCCGGGTGCGTCGATCCCGCCACCCACCAAAGACCGACCTTATTAAAATCACAGATGGGAGAGTCCTCATCGGCCGGCAGGTCATCAAATTTAATGTTTCCTGTCATCAATACACGTGAATCCTCCGCTCCTAGCGCTATAATCCTCTGGGCATCCCCTGGACTTTGCATGCACCAGAGAGTCACTTGGTTCAAAACCCTTTTCAGCAAGAACCGGATGGCCTTATACCGCTCATAAGAATTATCTGAGATCCTGCCATTGATAACAACCAAAGAAATTTTTCGATCGAATAATTGCCTATAAATATTCGGCCAAATCTCAGTCTCTACGGCGATATAAATTTTAGGCCTTATTAAGGAAACAAAACGGCTAACAACAAAACCAAAATCCAGAGGAGATGGAAGGACAAGTGCCTTACCTCTTAGACGTTGAGAAGCAAACGCATATCCGGTTTTAGTTGTTACGGTCACGACGCATTGGTAAGCGGGATACTTTTTACTTAACTGCCCAATAAAGCTGTCGAGGACCATCACTTCCCCCACGCTAACGGCATGCAGCCAAATATTAGTCTTGGCATTTATTTGCTCCTTGATAACCTTTGAGAATAATCCAAAACGCATCCCAAAACCAGGATAAACACGTTTGGTCAGGAGCAAATAAGGCAAATACACGATAGCGTATAGAAGAAAAATGAAATCATAGAGTAGGTACATTTTGATATTATAACCCTTGGCCCTTTAATTTACATTTAAATCTTTATATCTATATTAAGCGCGGGGATGGGCTTGGTCGTAGACTTTTTTGAGTTTCTCGGTGGTCAGATGGGTGTAGATTTGGGTGGTGGAGAGATTCACATGGCCCAAAAGTTCTTGCACAGAACGTAGGTCTGCGCCATGATTCAGCAGATGGGTGGCAAAAGAATGGCGAAACATGTGCGGGGTGACGTGCTGGGCCATGGACTGCTCCAGTATATATTTATTGATGATATTGCGCACACTACGGTCAGAAAGGCGCGTACCGCCTTTATTAACAAAAATAAATTTGTTATTCACTTTGCGCTGGTCCACATAGGCCTTCAGGACATTAAGCGCTTGGTCTCCTATCGGTACGATACGTTCCTTTTTCCCCTTACCCAGGACTTTGATGATATTGCCAATAAAATCCACATCATCCACATTAAGGCCCACCAACTCACTGACGCGGATGCCTGTCGAATAAAGGATTTCGAAAATGGCTTTATCACGCAGGGAATTAAATTTTCCCTTTCGAGGAGCTTCGATGAGCTGAACGGTTTCTTCCTCACTCATAAAATGCGGCAACGGCTTATCTAATTTGGGTGTCACCAAAAGTTTGGCCGGGTTGGATTGGATGACATCCTCACGTTGTAAATATTTAAAGAACGAACGCAAGCTGGAAAGCTTACGGGCCAATGTCCGCGGCTTTAGGTTTCGGCCTTTAAGTTGGGCCAAAAAACGTCGCAAATCAGGATATTCCACCGCCGTGACGGAATTTTCACCCAAAAAGGCCGCGAATTCTTCTAGATCAATGCGATAATTAAGCGCGGTGTGGGTGGAGTAATTCTTTTCAATGTCGAGGTAGGTGAAAAATTTGTCGAGGTATTTGATCATTGGGCAACGGGGAGTTTATTGGCGATAAATTTGCAATCCGGATAGCGGCTGCAGCCATAAAAGGTGGCTCCCCGATGGGAACGGCGTTCGACCAATTCTCCTGTACATCCCTCCGACGGACATTTGACACCCGTCGTAAAGGCTTCCGCGTGTTTGCATTCAGGAAAACCGGTACAGCTGACAAAACGCCCGCGACGTCCCCACTTGACGACCATGGGTTTTCCGCATTGGGGACAGACTTTGTCGATGGTCACTTCAGTCTTTTGGATATTGGCCATGGCAAAATCTAAATCTTCCTTGAAGGGGCCCCAAAAATCCCCCAGCACCTTGGCATAAACATTAGTACCGTCTTCAATGGAATCTAATTCCTCTTCCATGGTCGCGGTAAAACCTATGTCCATGACTTTTTTAAAATATTCCATCAACAAATGGCAGATGCGGATGCCAAGCTCGGTCGCTGTAAAATAACCGCGATCACGCAGCACATAGTTACGATACACCAGGGTATGGATAATGGACGCATAAGTGGAAGGACGTCCAATACCCTGCTCTTCAAGCGCTTTGACCAGACTCGCCTCGGAATACCTCGCCGGAGGTTTGGTAAAATGTTGGGTAGGCTTGACTTCTAAAAGGTCCAACGCATCTCCCGCAGCATATAAGGACGGATCCAGCTTCACATCCTGCTCCTCATTGTCCATGTACATCGTTAAATATCCAGGAAAAGCCAAAATCGAACCTGAGGCGCCGAACTGAAAACG
>CAZKUL010000082.1:0-12900 GCA_964555945.1 uncultured Planctomycetales bacterium | reverse complement strand
GATAAGGCGTAATAAGTTGGGTTATCGACACCTTTATGACTGAGCGTCGGCCCTAAATGATTGCCTTCTCCCGTATGATTGTAGACAACATCCAGAATGACTTCGATCCCTACCTTGTGCAGCGCTTTGACCAGGGTCTTAAACTCGACCACCTGGCAGCCCAATTGGGTCTGCGTGCTATAGGATGATTCTGGAGCAAAAAATGTAATGGAATTATAACCCCAGTAATCGCTCAATTTCTTCTCGATGAGTTCATTGCGCATGAAAAACTCATGGATGGGCATGAGTTCAACCGCATTGATACCCAATTTCTTCAGATAAGGAATCTTTTCAATAAGCCCCAAATAGGTTCCCGGATGTTTGACCCCGGAGGAGTGATGGGCTGTGAAACCTTTCACGTGGGTTTCATAAATGACCAGTTGATCCATGATATGGTCAGGGGACTTATCGCCCTGCCAATCAAAAGCATCATCAATAACGATGGCTTTAGGAACAAACGCCGCATTGTCCCTCCTGTCCATGACCAGGTCCTTGCCTTCAGCATTCATATCATAGGCAAAAATGATATTTTCTTGATTCTTGAATTTTCCGCTCACAGCCTTAGCATAAGGATCCAACAGCAATTTATAGGGATTGAATCTTTTTCCCTCGCCGGGATTATATTCTCCGTCAACTTTATAACCATAAAGCTGCCCTGCCTTGATGCCTTTGACTCCTATATGCCAAACATTCTCCGTGCGGTTAAGCTTGATGGTATCACTGGCCGCTGAATCAGGGGTATCAAACAATAATAGAAAAACTTGGGTGGCGTATTGAGAAAATAGGGCAAAATTGACCCCGTCTGCTTTCAAGCTTGCCCCTAAAGGGCTTTTGTCTCCGGCGGTGAGTTCTTTTTGTGTTTGATGCGTTAAGACGTCCATAATTAACGGTTGAGCGCCAGTTGATTATCTTGATTATCAACCTTAGCAAACTGGACCATCATCTCCTGGGTAGACTTTAGGCGGCTGACACGGACATCATTTTGTGTTAATCTCACCGTATACCCGGTTTGGTCTTTAATTATTCTTTCAAGTTGAGCCAACGATGTTTTTTTGGGGTCAAATCTTATCTGCCTTAAATCAGACTGGGACACCACCACACGATGGGCTGGCAAATAAATGCATCCGTTACCGAAATCAACAGCAAAAGCAATGATGCCCGGAATAAGAAAGAACAATAGGCCAACCGCGTCCAGAATGACCACTCCCGTATCAAGCCTCCCGCCTATCTGGCCTTTACGCTCAGGATAGAAAAGCGTCCCGCAACCTGTCAATTGAAAGACGAGGACGGCTGTAATAAGAATGTTGCACATCTTCGGTAACTTAGATCCCATGGCACTGCTCCCTTCATTATTATTGACGGATTGACGGCGTTTCCTCTTGTCCCTGACAAAGGGCGTCGATATGCTGGTATATCTTCTGAGAGTTATAAACCAAACAGCACAACCCCACAAAGGAAGCGATCACAACATAAGGGAATACGACAACCAATAATACCTTCCCCAGAAGCATACATAAGATATTAAACAAGATTAAAGAAAGACGCATCTCCGAGACACCAAAAAAATTACAGCTAATTTTAAAATTATGGGTGATGGAGAAGTCCAAAAAAACATGGACCATGAATCCTCCCATCAAAGCCAAGCAAGATAGTTTCAATAAAGAATAGGAGGGGGGCAATAAAAAGGAGTATCCTATGACAGTAGAACATAGAAAAATGTAATCCAAAAAATGATCCATGTAAAATCCCCATTTGATAAGGCCGCTGTGACGTGTGCGGCCCACCTCGCCATCAAGCATGTCTGTGATGTATTGCATCAGGATGCACCCATTAAACAGCCATAACCACCGGAGATCTGCTTGGGACAGATAACCGGCCAACATAACCCCAAGAGACCATCCGATGGTCATCAGCGTCAAATGGGTCGTGCCTATGCTTAATGGAACATAGGGAAGGACCGCCTTTAAAAATATTCTTTCATAAGGTACCAAAAAATGGATGAGGTGTTTCTTATCGCCGTTAAAAGTCTTCTTCTTCGGGTCAGTCAATACATCCATGGTTGATCTCCTTATGAAAAATCATCATCTTCTTCAGGGTTCCGGGAATTCAGATCACCTGGTTCTTCTGTGTAAAAGAAAGCGTTGGACTCCTCATCCTTGATTCCATTTCTAAGAAAGTCCTTGGGCTCCATATAGAAACACTTGATCCTATTTATAAAGAATATCTTCTTCTTATTTTTCATAACCCACCTCCTTTATGGTTCCATCATAGCAATGTCCAGATGAAGAAGCGGTTAAAACAGGATTAATCCTCAATTGCGCGGTACCCTGAAACTTTCATTCCAGTGAGGACATCTTGGCGAGACGGCGGCGATGGCGTTCGGCGTTGCCAAAACGGGAGGCAAGAAATAAAGCGACCAATTCCCAGGCCAGTGAGGGATCAAGTTCATGACTGCCCACACACATAACATTCATATTGTCCTCCTCAACCCCCTGCCGGGCCGACAATTTATCCTGGATCAAGCAAGCCCGCACGCCGGGTACCTTGTTGGCAAGAATACAGGCACCTATACCGCTGCCGCAAATGACTATCCCCCGCTCTAATTCCCCCCAAGAAACCGCTCGGGCCAGAGGTATCACAAAGTCCGGATAATCATCATGGGCATCAAGTATCCGATTACCGAAATCAATGACTTCAAAGGCAGCATCACGCAGCAGCCGGACTAATTCTTCCTTTAGCTGATAGCCCCCATGGTCTGCGGCAACGCCAATACGTTTAGGCTGATTTCCATATTCCAATTTACTGGCCGCGGGCTTATCCAAGAACCAGCGAACTTCACCTCGCAGTGGTCTTATATCGCCTGCGGGGAATGTATTTTTATTTTTGTTTTCCAATACTTGTTTAACGATATTCGCTTTTTCGTGACCGCTAACGATCATAAAAATAGTCTCCGCATTATTAATGGTAGGGAACGTCAATGTAATCCTATCTTCCGGTATTCCTTTCTGTACCACCTCTGTTACTAAAGCATCCTTAATGTAGAGCGCCGGATTTCCTGGAAAAAGAGACGCCGTGTGCCCATCCAACCCCACCCCAAGCAAAATAAGATCAAAAGGTGGGGCCTCGTCATCCTTAATCTCAAAAAAATCACGAATAGTTCTTTCGTATACAACGGCAGCATCTTGGACGTAATCCTCGCCGGTCGGTATGGGATGAATATTAATAGAGGGTATGTCCACATGATTCAAAAGCGCTTTACAGGCCATGCGGTAATTGCTTTTTGAATCGGCGGGAGATACCCATCTTTCATCACTCCAGAAAAAATGGATCTTTTCCCATTGGAATTTATCCCGATAAGAGGAGGCCATGTATTGGTAAATTCCCCTTGGTGTAGATCCCCCGGATAAAACAATGGTGAATCGGCCGTTCAGGGCGATTTTCTCTTCTGAGAGATTAAGGATCTCAGAGGTCACTTTGGCACAAAGGTCTTCATAACTGCCAGTGACATAAATTTTGGGTATCTCTCGCTCAGTAGTCATGCCTGCGCATTTCAGTTATGAATGGAATGAGATAAGATGGTTTCTGTTTTTTCCTTTAACGCAAGGATCAACTTCTCAAAAGAAGAAGTAAATGACTTAACCCCTTCTTCCTGCAATTTATTCCCGATCTCATTGATATCGATATCGAATCCAGACAGACGGGCCATTATTCCCTCCGGGTTTCCCTTTTCCACCGTATCTTCGACGACCTTCCCATGGTCCCGAAATAATTTGAACGTCTCCAGAGGCATGGTATTGACCGTATCGCGCCCTATCAACTCCTCAACATAAAGAACATCCGCGTATGCTGGATTCTTAGTGCTGGTACTGGCCCATAAGGGCCTTTGAAGATGGGCCCCTCGTTGTTTTAAATCCGCGAAAGGATCGCCCTCAAAAATCTGGCGGAAACGACGATAAACCATCCTGCTGTTGGCAATAGCTGCCTGCCCCCTCATTTCTAAGGCCTCCGGCGTACCGATGTCTTCCAAGGCCTTATCTACCGCCGTGTCCACCCGGCTGACAAAAAAAGAGGCCACCGAAGAAACATTTTGTGGGTTCTGGCAGCGTTGCAGTCCACGGATATACGCCTGGGCGACTTTTTCATAATGGAGGAGGGTAAACATCAGCGTTATATTCACATTAATGCCTTCTGCAATGAGCGATTCAATAGCTGGAATGCCTTCCTTGGTGGCAGGGACCTTGATCATGAGGTTGGGCCGTGCCACCCCCCTCCAAAGACGCCTGGCTTCCGCGATCGTTGCCTGGGTATGATGGGCCACTCCTGGAGACACTTCCAGAGACACAAATCCATCCTTTTTATTCATCGACCGGTACACTGGCGCTAAACAATCCGCAGCACCTTGGATTTCAGCGATAGCTATTCGTTCGTAGAGCACATCCGCACGCGTATGAGGATCCTCATGAAGCCAGCGGTTCAAATCCTCATCGTAATCCGGCGTTCCCGAAAGGGCTTTTTCAAAAATGGTGGGATTGCTCGTCATACCGCTGAGGCCGTCTTCATCAATCAGGTTCTTTAATTCTCCGTTTGAAATTAAGTCCCTACGAATGTAATCAAGCCAAACACCCTGCCCACAAGCCCTAAGCCCACGTAAAGGATTATTATTCATAGTTAGTCTCCCTTAAGATCATTCAAAATGACCTTCGGATGGTGTCCTCAACAACAGTTTTTAAAATATGCCACCGGTCCTTTTCGCCACGGACCATGGATTGGGCGAAATGCCAGGCCTGCGCTGAACTGATATGCCCCGGCAGTGGCGGCTCATAGGGGTCAATCAAGGCATCGATGACAGCGGGCCCCGGGGTCTTTAGCGCTTGCTGTATAATGGCTTGCGTATCTGAGGGATCATCCAAGGTAAATCCGGAAACACCACACGACTGCGCGTACATGGCAAAGTCAATGGGATGAAGGTCTATGCCATATTCGGGATTCCCTTCCAGGGCGATTTGTTCCCATTTAATCATGCCTAGGGCATTATTCTTAAAAATGATCACTTTAACGGGAAGTTTGTATTTAGCTATTGTCGCCAATTCACACATCAGCATGGAAAAACCGCCATCCCCGCAGAGACAAATGACCTGACGGCCCGGATTGGCCATGGCCGCGCCCACCGCATAAGGCAAGCCATTGGCCATGCTGGCCAGGGTCCCTGAAGCTGAAAATTGCATCTGTTCCCTGATCATGATATAGCGCGCCGCCCAGGTGGTCACCGTTCCGGTGTCCGCGCATATGATGCAATCCTTATCGATTAGGGAATTCAATAAAAAAGCAACAACCTGTGGTTTAAGAGGTTTGTCCATCCGCGTTCCCTGTGCCTTTAATAAAGCATTCCACTGCTTCATTCTCACCTGAGATTTTTCCAACCAGCTTTTATCCCGCTTGGGGGTAATTAAGAAAAGCAATGACCGCAATGTTTCCCGGCAATCTCCGGTCAAGCCAACCTCGACCCCATGGCGTAGGCCAATACGCGTGGGGTCAATGTCGATTTGAACGGTCCGAACCGGTTGCTTAGGGTAAAATTCCATATAAGGAAAACTCGTTCCCACCATGATTAACGTGTCACATTCTTGCATGGCATCCTGTGAGGGAGCGGTGCCCAGAAGACCAATACCTCCTGTCGTATAAGGACTACCATCAGGGATAACAGCTTTACCCAGAAGGGCTTTAATGACGACCCCTTGAGTCTTGGAGGCCAATTGAAGGATTTCCTCACGCGCATCTAAAGCACCGCGGCCGACGAGAATGACCACCTTTTCTCCGGTGTTGATCACAGCCGCGGCGCTGTTTAAATCTGTTTGAGACGGTATTGGTCTTGACATTCTATAAATAGTAGCGCTATGGGCGGGAACATTAGCCATGGATTGGTGGCCATTCATTCTCCATTCCTGAATGTCCTTAGGAATATTAATGTGAACAACCGTGCGCTGACTTAACGCTGTTTTGATGGCTTCATCAACCACGTTATCCACATGAGAGGGACCCATGATCCGTTCATTATACGCGGCCACGTCCATGAATAGCTTATCAAGGTCCAAGTCCTGCTGATAATGGGTCCCTATCAGATCATGAAAAGTATGTCCGGTGATCGCCAATACGGGTTGGCCATCGAGCTTGGCATCATAAAGACCGTTGAGGAGATGAACGCCTCCTGGACCTGATGTTGATAGGCATACGCCCAAACGTCCCGAATATTTCGCATAGGCGCAAGCGGCAAAAGCAGCCGCTTCTTCGTGACGCACCTGCACGAGCTTGATATTTTTTTCATGGATACGCAAGACCTCATAGATCCCACTGATCCCATCTCCAGGAAGACTGAAGATGGTATCCACTCCCCATTGGATCAAGCGTTCTATTAATAATTCGGCAACCTTTTTTTCAGACATGAATTTTCCTCCTAGAGGGGCACCTCAAGTACAATTTTTCCATGGACATGATGAGACAATATCTCCGACCATGCCTTAGGCGCCTCGGGCAAAGCATAGACCTTTGTCACTTCAGTCCGAATGTCCCCCGAATCAATGAGTTGCGCCAATCGGGATAGAATTGTTTCGGAAGGTTGCATGGTCATCATTAATGCTTGAATGTTGTGCTTCTCGCTTAAGGCCAGAGACGGAGCATTGATAGTTGAGACCAGGTGTCCTTGTGGTTTTAACACCTTAAAAGAACGTTCCTGTGTTTCCCCGCCAACCAGATCAACAACCACATCCACGTTATGGACGAGAGACTCGAAGGAGTCCTTATGGTAATCAATGGCAAGATCAGCGCCCAAGGAACGTAAATAATCCATGTGCTCTTCTGACCCCGTAGCCAAGACCTTGGCCTTCTTCCAGTGGGCCAATTGCACTGCGAATGTTCCAACGCCTCCCGACCCACCGTGGATCAATACCGTTTGACCTGCTTGGAGGTGTCCATGATCAAACAGGGCCTGCCAGGCTGTTTGCGCGGCCACGGGGATGGAAGCCGATCCCACATCATTTAAGGTCTTTGGCTTGCGCGCAATCTGACCCACCTGAGCAAGAACATAGGGAGCGTAACTTCCACCACCAGGTGAATCTCCATATACAGCATCCCCTTTCTTAAAATCCTTTATCTCTTCGGATACTTCTTCGACAATGCCTGAAAAATCACTTCCCGGAATCCAGGGCAAATCCACAGACTCATTGTTCATGACCGGTCGCTTCATGCCAGAAGCCAGTTTCGTATCAATGGGATTCACTGAAGCTGCGTTACAGCGCACTAACACGTGCCCCTCCTTAAGGAGAGGAACCGGCATCTCCTCATACCTTAATTGCTCAGGTCCGCCATAAGCATGGATGCGCATGGCCCGCATGATCAATTTATGGTTCATATATTCATCCTATCAAAACAAAAATGAAGCGAACATTAAAAGAGGGTTAACTCTCCATTTCCTTGGGAGGAATGACCTCCGTAATCTCCGGCGTATGTGTGTCAGGCTTACCTTCCTTTAGATCTTCACGCGTTTTCTGGGCCAATAAACCATAACGCTTTTGGATCTTTATCAAATCTTCGTCGGTCAGCTTTTCAATGTCCATCATTTCATTGTGGGCCCCGTGAGTGGCCCGGATAATCTCGTCCAGTTTAAGTTGAATGGCAATCGTATGACGATTCTGGCTATTCTGGATGATAAAGAGCATGATAATAGATACAATGGCCGCAAAAGTATTAATAATGAGCTGCCAAATTTCATTGAACCGGAGAAAAAAGCCCAATACTCCCCAAAAAAAAACAATCAAAAAAGCTAAAAGGCACGCCATGGGCTGCGCCGCCTTGGTGGAAAGCCAATTTGTCAGTCTTGACAAAGATTTCATAGTGTTTCATATTCAGGAGTTCACTTGGATTTCCAAGCTGCTAGGGGACATGTTCCTTCCTTCTGAGGGGAACATGTCCCCAGATGGGCGCTAGCCTTTAACGTTTGGCAGGCCTAATTCGTGCTAAACGGTTTACTCTTAGGACCTTGGTCTTTTTTATTTCCCATTTCACTAGTACCGCAACCACAGGATTCATCCTGAGTGGCGTCCTGGGACCCTGTTTTCACCTGACCATACTGTGGATTTTGCCAGGGTTTATCCCCATAAGAGGGCTGATTGGTCTGCTTTTTGGTTTCAGAACCTTTACTTCCCGTTTGTGGCTGCTTACCTTGTGCTTGATTTTCCATGATAACCTCCTTGTTTAAACCTATGCTTTACCAGACGTATTTTAGGAAAACCAGAATTAAGGTGGGATTAAAAGAATATTAGGAAGTTTGTCTGATGCCAATACATTATTTTAAATGTGAAAGAATCTTACGAAAATCTTCTTCGAGGATTTTCTTGAGCGGACGCCGATAAAGCAGCGCTGCGGGATGATAGACAGGCAGGACTTTGAGGTCCATGCCATGAAAATGAACGGTCTTAAATTGGCCATGGATTTGGGAGATGCCAGGCACCTTGGACATTTGCGGAATGTCCAGACCTGATAGGATAAAACGCGTGGCAAAATTACCTAAAGTCACAATGAGTCTAGGTTTAATGATGCAGATTTGGTCCATTAAAAAAGGTGTATGCGCTGTGATTTCAGCCAAGCTGGGTTGTCTGTTTTTAGGCGGGCGATACTTAATGATACTCGTGATATAGACTGCTTTGCGGGACAGGCCTATTGATTCCAGCAAAAGGTCAAGGTGTTTACCCGCTGATCCCACAAAGGGCAAGCCCTGTTTGTCCTCATTGGCCCCCGGGGCCTCGCCGATAAAAAAAGCCCGTGGATTACAACTGCCTTCCCCAAAAACCAAGCTTTGGGCTGTCTTCTTTAACGGAAGCGACGCTTGGGCCATCTTCGAGCGGAGCTTATCTAATTCCAGCTGCTTTCCCATAATTTAGTAATGGTAACGCAGTTGGGCGATATAAAGATTATTTGATTCGACTTTATAGACAATCCTATGCTCATCATTAATGCGGCGGGACCAGTATCCAGAAAGCCCATGCTTTAAAGCCTCTGGTTTACCGATACCTGTATGGGGATCACGGGTAATCTCTTTAATAAGTTGATTAATTTTTTGTACCATTTTCTTATCGTTACATTGCCAGTAGGTGTAATCTTCCCATGCATGGTCTGAAAAAACCAAATTCAATTTCATATTTTCTTGGTTTTTCCTTTGCCTGTCTCAAGTTGTTTAATGGATTCAAGCAATCTTCGGGCGTTCTTAGGACTTCTCGAGAGGTAAGCTGTTTCCTGTAATCCCTCATAATCTTCCAGGGAGATGATGACCACGGCATTATCATTCTTGCTTGTGACAATGATCGGCTTATGGTCCGCACAAACGGTTTTCATGGCCTCGGAGAGATGCTGCCGTGCATAGCTGTAGGTGATGGATGTCATATTCTCCCTTTCCAAATATATTGGGTCAAACGGTCTCATTTCAATTGTACAATATATTGTACAATTGTCAATAGAAGCCAGGAACATGGCGTGGGAACATGGCGGGATAGAATAAATTGTATGGACCTTAAGAGGACACGCATACACCTTCCTATTGTACAGTTAATCCGCCCGTTACCGTCAATCCGCCTGTAACAGTTAAAACAGGTGTTTTTGAAGTACTTGCTGGTGTATATGTAATAACAATAAGGCCACCACATCCTGAGGAGCCTACGCCTGGTGAGCCGGAAGTTGTTGTACGTCCCGATCCGCCGCCACCTCCATAATTGCCACAATTACCGCCATTTGCACCATTTATACTTGTGTTTCCTGCACCACCACCCCCTCCACCACCCGAACCATACGAAGAATTATATTCAATACCATTTCCACCTGATCCCCCAATACCAGACCCTACAGCATTACTATAGCCTCCGCCTCCCGAGGGCGTACTGGCTGTCGCACCAGTTGCTCCATTTCCCCCTTCACCGATACATTCTACCGTATTACTTGAATTATTCCAATCAGTAGGGACGATCCATGTAGAGCCGCTTGAAGACGTAAGAAACCCCTGGCACTTCCCACCACTTATTGGCGAACTAAATCCACAAGCAAAAGATAATTGGTTGTTAAGGATAATAATAAATAAAATTACGAGAAGATTACGAAGAATTACTTGGCTTGGCTTAAGAATTCACGGGAGATAATTCGCATACATAAAATATTTGTAGCACAAAATTACACCGGATTACAAAACAAATCTGGCCATTCTCGAGAAGCCCAGCATTATCTCAACCCTGTAGTTTTCACATCAGAAGCAATACAATTCCCCCCACCCTAACCCGCCCCACCAGGGGGCGTGGATAAAGGGCGGCCTTATTGTCCCTCTGAAGGACGGGTGGCTGTCAGATAATAGCGTAGTTTTGTAGGGAATTTGTGGCGCAGGAGGACCTTTTGGAATTCCCATTGGTCTTTGGGGTCAAATTCTTTTAAAAAATGGATTTGCTTATTTTCCCATACAGCCAGCGGGATGCCGTTTCTAAAAAGAATACGGTTGGAAGATACATTGGCAATGCGTTTACCAGGCAGGATGATGCCTAATAAATTTAAAGGATCGACCGCGGATAGGGAGATTAGTTCGTTATCAGCTTCTTTTTTGGCTGTTTTGCGCAATTGTTCGACGGTTTCAGGTAAGGCAAATTGTTCGCCGCTCACCTGGGCCACAAACCGGCCACCCCGCACCTGGCCCCTTAGTTCCAAACGTCGCAAGACCCTGACTAAAACCCTCCACGGCGGAGAAAAATCTTCTTTTTCCATCAAGGACCGGAACACCACACCCCATCGTTTAAGATAAACAAAGACAATCTGCTCAAGAATGTCATATTCTAACTCTTTCGAATCCATATTCACCGGGTGAGTGATCAATGTCCATCGACCGGCATTTTCCATGCTTAGATAAGCTTTTTGATGTTTTTTAGGGGTG
Organism: uncultured Planctomycetales bacterium; assembly: GCA_964555945.1. Taxonomy (GTDB): domain Bacteria; phylum Omnitrophota; class Gorgyraeia; order Zapsychrales; family Fredricksoniimonadaceae; genus JABDGZ01. The sequence goes on along the minus strand of CAZKUL010000082.1, from coordinate 1,907 downwards.
AGCAAGGCGCGCATTCCGGAAAAACTGTCACTGACCACCAAGCCATGGCTTACCAATTCAGCGATGGCTGCCTCTACCTCGGTCTTCAATAAATTCAATTTAAAAACAATATCATCAAAGAAACTCGCGCCATGCGTCTTTAAAAAATCCTGGATCTTTTGGGCTGTAAGTCTCAGTGTCCTTGTCCCATCATCTCCCCTGGCCGCCGCGCGCCAGACGTATTCCTTGCTTCGATGAATGAGGCTAATAGGAGTGCTTTTGACCGGGCCTGCCTTGTGTTCAATTTTCGTCTTAGACAAATTAAAACGCCCCCACATGGCCTTGCCGCTCATACACAAGGTATCCAGCCATAGGGGATCATACTCCATCATGCGTGCAGGGATCAAATCCGCTTCCCAAGCAGAGGCAGGGGCTTCGTAACCTTCGAGGATGTCAATGACCTGCTGTAAAGCCGCAGGCCCGCTGCCCTGATCCCCCTCCTGCATCCGATGATGCACAAATAAAAATCTCATAAAATCACCAACGCTTACCGGCTGAATGCTTTGACGCAGCGTTTCGATGCTGTACTTATGGATGCGTTGCAGGAGACGGCGCTCGCACCATTGTTCTTCTAAGAATCCTGGTGTAAATTTCCCCCGGAGGACAAATCCTTCCTGCTCCAAGGCGAGCATTGAAAAACCGATAAGGTCCGGGGTTAATTCGAAATCAATACTGAGCTCATGGATGGTCACAGGGCCCAAGGCTTCCAGCCGTCCGCGGAGAATTTCCCTCAAGGTATCTTCCATCTCCACGGGTCCCTTTGACATCGGCGCAGGTAGGTGCAGTTCAGGAAAAAAAACACCTTTCTTATAAACTGATTTGAAAAAATAAACCCTCTCAGCCGCAATCCAAAAGATTCGACCGGATTCAAAAGTAAGCCGGGTGGCACGGCCGTGCGCTATCAACTGATCAAACAAAGCTGACCAATTGCTTTTTGTCCCTTCCTCTTGAGTGATAAAGCCATGAATGCTCAAGGCATCATGCAATTCATCCGCATTTTGGGCTTGAGGCCATGCTTCTTGCTTGACGCGCACAATGGCCTCCAACTTCAATTGGCTTAAATCCTGGGCCTCGGAGGGGTCCAGCCAGCCACGATTACGGATGGCATTGACACGACGTTCGGCAAACTCGGTATCATCAAGGAACGCATAAGGCCTGGCATTGATGACTTCTTGGGCAAATAGAGAAGGTTCACGCAGATCTTTGGCAATAAGTTCTAATTTTTTATCTTCAATATTACCTATCAACTTTTCTAATTCATCAATATCCATCGACTCTGTCAAACAATCGTGCACAACCTGATTGACCAGCGGATGATCAGGAATTTCCCTGTCTCCCTGAATATTCTCGGCACAGGCAATTTGATCTGGAAACAACTGGGCAATCAAATCTTCGGCTTGCATGCGCTGCAAATGAGGCGGCACACGTTTGCCGTTGCGATTACGCACGATGGCCAAGGCGCGTGTGGCGTTGGTACGCCAACGGATTTCAAATAGCGGAGCATCCAGCATGGCTTGGATCAGGGTTTCACGTAAGATTTTAGTATTTAAATATCTAAACACCTCCTCCAAGGGAAAGCTGTGGGAAGAACTTAAGGAGAGGATAATACAGTTCTCCGTTGCTGCAGCTTGCAATTCAAAATTAAAATTACGACAGAATTTTTTGCGCAAAGCCAAACCCCAACCGCGATTGACACGGCTGCCATAAAGTGAATGGATCACCACATGCATGTCTCCTGCTTCATCAAAGAAACGCTCCATCACAATTCTCTGGCGGGTCGGCATGGCACCTAAACCCACCTTTCCCATCCATAAATATAAAACCAGAGGTTCGGCAATCTCCCCAGGCAGCCCCACCTCTTGGGTAAG
>CAZKUL010000081.1:0-13027 GCA_964555945.1 uncultured Planctomycetales bacterium | reverse complement strand
TCAAAACCGTTCATACGCTTATAGCGGACCATGATGTCCTGCAAGGTGTTATTAAGCGCATGGCCCATGTGGAGGATCCCTGTCACATTGGGCGGCGGAATGACAATGGTAAATGGCTTTTTAGCAGGATCGGGCTTGGCATGAAAGACATTGTGGTCCTTCCAGAATTTCAGCCACTTGTCCTGGGTTTCTTTGGGATTATATTTTGAGGATAGTTCCATATTGTTTTTCTCGATGGCAATTAAAAATTTATAGGGCCGACACGAGGTCGGCCCCTACGCAGAGAATAAAATTTATTCCCTTGCAGCTTATCGCTTATCTTTTAATAGCTTATATTCAATGCTATCGACTAACGCTTCCCAGCTGGCTTCGATGACGTTTTCGTGGACGCCTACAGTTGTCCAGCTGTCGTGCTGATCGTGGGACTCGATGAGGACGCGGACTTTGGCGCCTGTGCCTTGTTTTGTGTCCAAGACACGGACTTTGTAGTCAGATAAATGCATGTCTGCCACCGAGGGATAGAATTTTCTTAAGGCTGTCCGTAACGCGCGGTCGAGCACTTCCACAGGGCCACGACCTTCAATCGTTGCCATTTCGTCGTGGCCTCCCACCTTAAGCCTTACCGTGGCGCCGGCAATCACGGAACCGTTAATTCTACGCTCGGTAAAAACCTTAAAACTATCCAATTCATAAAAAGGCTGATACATCTTGAGGCGACGCTTCATGAACAATTCAAATGAAGCATCTGCCCCTTCAAATTGATAGCCCTGATATTCCTTCTCCTGTAGCTCCTTCATAATTTCCTTGGCTTCAGGCGAATTCTTATCCAAGGGAATATTCATCTTCTGGGCCTTCAGAATGATGGGCATCTTGCCTGCTAATTCTGATGTTAACAGACGGCGGTGATTGCCCACTAATTCAGGCTTGATATGCTCGTAGGCCAGGGGGTTTTTGAGCATGGCGTCGATATGAACGCCTCCCTTATGGGCAAAAGCTGAATGGCCGATAAAGGGCTGATTATTGGCCAGCGTATAATTACTGACATCACTGATGTAATAAGACGTGTCCATGAGCATTTTGATTTTATTGTCAGGGATGGAAGGCATCTTCATCTTTGTATATAAAATACACATGATCGTGCACAAATCCGCATTACCGCAGCGCTCACCCATACCGTTAAAAGTGCCCTGCACCTGGACGCACCCGGTATTGATGGCCGCCAGAGAATTCGCCACCGCCAGGCCCTGGTCATTATGGGTATGGATGCCTAAAGGGATTTTTATTTTCTTTTTAACATCTTTGACTATCTTAGTGACTTCCTCAGTCAGGGTACCGCCATTGGTATCGCATAAGATGATACAGTCTGCTCCCCCTGTTTGTGCCGCCAAAAGAGACTGCAGGGCATACTTGGGATTATTTTTATAGCCATCAAAAAAATGTTCGGCATCGTAAAAGACTTCGCGCTTATTTCTCTTTAAAAAAGCCACAGACTCCTGGATCATTTTTAAATTTTCATCCAAGGTTGTCTTGATCACGTCCGTCACATGAAGGTCCCAGCTTTTGCCGAAAATGGTCACTGTCGGCGTTTGACTTGCCACCAATTCCTTCAGGTTGCTGTCATCCTGAGGTTTGATATTGGCCCGGCGCGTCGACCCAAACGCAGCCAGCTTGGAATTCTTAAGTTTCTGGGTCTTCATCACCTCAAAGAATTCCTTGTCCTTAGGGTTTGATCCCGGCCATCCGCCTTCAATATAATGCACGCCCAATTCATCGAGCTTATGGGTGATCTTGACCTTGTCGGCTACGGTATAGGAAACTCCCTCGGTCTGAGAACCGTCCCTAAGAGTTGTGTCGTAGATTATTATTTTGTGCATATCTTTTTTCCTAGTTTATGTCAGCGGTCATTGCTGTCCAAATTAAGCGTAGGGGCCGAGCTTGTCTCGGCCCATTCCATCGGGCGGACACAAGGTCCGCCCCTACACACAATTGGGATGTGTGACCTTCGCCCCAAATTTAAATTTGCTCTAATTTAAATGCTTTATGCAACGCTTTGACTGCTTTATCGGCTGAATCCTGGGTGATGATACAGGAGACAGATATTTCTGAGGTGGAAATCATTTCGATGTTGATATGATTATCCGCCAAGGTGGAAAACATTTTGGCCGCAATACCGCTGTGCGAACGCATCCCGGAGCCAACCAAGGATACTCGGGCGATGTTCCTGTCTTCCAGAATTTCACCAGCTCCGATTTTGTTCCCGATCGCGGTCGTGGCCTTGATGGCCTTCCCAAAATCTCCTTTAGGGACAGTAAATGAAATATCTGATAATTTATCATGCGGGACATTTTGAACAATGGTATCGACATTGATGCCCTGCTTGGAAATCTCTTCAAAAATCTTGGCCGCAATACCAGGCTTATCCGGCACGGAACAAATCGTTATTTTAGCTTCATTTTTATTACACGTGATCCCACGCACTGCAATGGCTTCTAATTTTTCATTTTCTTTAGTGATCATGGTCCCTTCCTCCTTGGAAAAACTTGAACGAACGTGCAATGAAATATTAAAGCGTTTGGCCACCTCTATCGAACGCGCCTGCATGACTTGGGCGCCTAAAGAGGCCATTTCCAGCATTTCTTCAAATGTAATGGCCTTGATCTTGCGGGCCTCTTTGACGATGCGCGGGTCTGTCGTGTAAATGCCGTCAACATCAGTATAAATTTCACAGACCTTGGCCTTCAGTGCCTGCGCCAAGGCCACGGCCGTCAAATCAGAGCCGCCACGGCCAAGTGTTGTGATCTCATCATTAGCTGTTACCCCCTGATAGCCTGCGACAATCACTATTTTATCCTCTTTAAAAGCCCTATTGATACGCTTGCCATCGATAGTAATAATGCGCGCCTTGGTATGCGTTTTATCCGTTTTTATACCCACCTGGCTTCCAGTAAAGGAAATGGCATTATGTCCCAATTCCTTGATCGCTATGGCCAACAGTGCGCAAGAGATTTGCTCGCCGGTGGATAAAAGCATGTCCATTTCACGCTCAGGCGGGTTCTTGCTGAGGCCCAAGGCCAGGGCCTCCAACTCATCGGTCGTGTCCCCCAATGCTGAAACTACCACAGCTATGTCCGTATGCTTATTTTTATAAGCTACCACCCGCTGGGCCACGTTCTTAATGCGATCAATGTTGGCCACTGAAGAGCCACCAAATTTTTGGACAATGATTTCTTTTTCCATCTTATAAAATCTCCTTTAAAAATATCTTAAAAGATCCTTCGCTGCGCTCAGGATGACAATCGGGTAAAAAATTGGAACATGTCTTGGCCGCTTTTAAATTTTAGACCTTGGACGGCGGCGGCTTTTTCTGAATAATTCTTAACGCCGTTGGCTTCAATGCCCTCTCCCCACATGACAAAAGGGACGGGTGCCCTGTCATGGACGCGTTTGGCGACCGGCGTCGGATGGTCCGGAGAGACCAAAATCCGGACACCTTTGGGTGACCCAAAGAATTTGAGCATGGGCCCCACCACTTCTTTATCAAAGCGCTCACAACATTCAAGCTTTGCCTTCCAGTCCCCATTATGTCCGGCTTCATCGGTCGCTTCCACATGCACATAGACAAAATCATGCTTCTTTAAAGCATTCAAGGCATACATGGCCTTGCCTGAATAATTGGTATCATAATATCCATTGGCTCCCGGAACATCAATCACCTCTAAACCGGCCAGACGGCCTATGCCATTGACCAGGTCAACGGCAGAAATAACAGCCCCGCTCAATCCATAACGGTCCTTAAATAAAGGCAAATGAGGGCGTGCCCCTTGTCCCCATAACCAGACCATATTAGCTGGATTTTCTCCTGAGCTTTCACGCATTTTATTAATTTGGTGCGTCGCTAGAATTTCTTTAGACCCCTCCATGATTTTTAACAAATTATCACTTTGCGGGCCCGAGGGTAAATAGGTATTGATCGCCTGGCCAATAATATCATGAGGCGGCGTCGTTTTTACGGCTAACATAGCCGAAACATTAATGGTCTGGAGGACCATTAAATGACGGTAGCTTTTCCCCGTATAAAAACGCAGATCAGGCCAATCAAGGGCGCGTTCCAGATATTCAATAAGGTTCTTGGCTTCATCCGTGGAAATGTGACCGGCGCTGTAATCGGCCATGATTCCTTCATTAAAAGTGACCAGATTACAACGAAAAACAACTTCATCATCTTTAAGCTTAATGCCTAAATTGGCCGCTTCTAAGGAGGCACGGCCGGAAAAATTCTTATGTGGGTCATAGCCCATGAGCGCCAGATTTCCCACATCCGAACCTGGAGACATGCCATCAGGGATCGTCTGAGTCAGGGCCGAAAAACCATGTTGTGCCAGATAATCCATATTAGGCGTATCTGCCGCTTCCATCGGTGTTTTTCCTCCCAACTCTTTTAAAGGCTCATCAGCCAGGCCGTCTGGGACTAGGACAATGTATTTCATAAATTAACAGGGAATGTCACTTCCCCCTCCCCTAACCCCTCCCATCGAGGGTGGGGAAAAACACCATTTTACTAAATTTTGAGCGAGGTCTTTTTTGTGATTGGCTTTCGCTAAAATCGATCCATCCGCGCTAACAATAAAACCCTGATAGCCACCTTTGAGACTGTTGGCGACCACTAAATCACAGGATGCTTCTGTAAATAACGATTTTACAGTTTTAAAAATATTTGTAGAGACGCCATTAATGGCGTCTCTACTTAAATTTGATTCTAATTTAAATCCTACTAAAAAACTCTTAGGACTTAGACGCTTGATTTCCTGAATAAGTTTCGGATTGGCCACTAATTTTAAACTCAGGGCTTTTTCCGATGCTATTTTACCTTTAGAAACATCTTTGACCCGAAAATCTGAAACGGCGGCCGCATGGATGATAATATCATATTTCTTAAGCAACTCTTTTCTAAGGGCCGCAGCCAGTTCATCGAAAAAGCGGTATTTAATAATCTTTATGTCTTTACCCGCCAACGCGTGCGTAACAGGCCCCTCAATGACGGTAACCGAGGCTCCTTGACTTTGAAACGCCTGCGTTATCAGATGCCCCATTTCACCGCTGGAGACATTACTGATGACCCGCACATCATCAATCGGGGTCCAAGTAGCACCGCAGGTGACCAAGACCGACAGATGCTTTCTCATAGACCTATCAGATTCAAAATAGCTTTTTTGTCGGCCTTAAGGACCTGGGGTTGGAGCAAATCTTTCATCGCTGTCTTGGGATCTTTAAGTCCATGACCAGTGACGGTGCAAACCAAGCGTTCTCCCTGGTGTCCCTTAAAGTATTGGGCCTTGGCTAATTTGATGATCCCCGCCACTGAGGCTGCAGACGCTGGTTCCACAAACACGCCGGAAAAAGCTGCCAATTGATGATAAGCTTCAAGTATTTCTTCGTCGGTTACCATATCAATCAAGCCCTTGGATTCATCGCGTGCGGCTGTGGCCATCTTCCAACTGGCCGGATTTCCAATGCGAATGGCCGTGGCAATCGTTTCTGGATTCTCGATGACACGATCATGCACAATGGGCGCTGAACCAGCCGCTTGATAGCCCAGCATCACAGGCAAAGTCCTTGACTTTCCAGCGGAATGATATTCCCTATACCCCTTCCAATAAGCCGTAATATTGCCGGCGTTCCCCACAGGGATCGCGTGAAATTCGGGGGCATCGCCTAAAAAATCGCAAATTTCAAAAGCTGCTGTTTTTTGTCCTTCAATACGAAATGGATTTAGGGAATTGACAAGCTCAACCGGATATTGATTAGTAATATCTTTGACCAAATTAAGCGCTTCATCAAAATTACCTTCAATGGCTATCACCTGGGCTTGGTGGATCATCGCCTGCGCCAATTTACCCATGGCAATATTGCCATTGGGAATAAGCACCACACATTTCATGCCTGCACGGGCTGCATAAGCTGCGGCCGAGGCTGAGGTGTTGCCCGTTGAAGCACACATGACGATCTCCGCCCCTTTTTCCTGGGCTTTGGACATCGCCATCGTCATGCCACGATCTTTAAAAGAGCCTGTGGGATTTAAACCCTCATATTTTACAAAAACCTGCAGGCCGGTGATCTTGTTTAAAAATTCGACGGGGATAAGCGGCGTGTTTCCTTCATACAAAGTAATAACCGGCGTCTTGTCAGAAACCGGCAAGTATTGCCGATAGTGGTTGATTAAACCTGTCCAACGCATCAACGCCCCATGAATTTATGTTCATTAAGATTCTTCGCTAGCGCTCAGAATGACACAATGTTTTTAAAGTTTCTCCATGCGTATGGCCACGGGCTTGCCTTTGACCACAGCCAACTCCGTGATTTTCTCCAAAGCTTGCTTGACTTGAAGCTCATTGGCTTGATGGGTCAAAATAACAACAGGCACGGTCGAGCCTTTGTCTTCCTGTTTTTGGCTCACCGAGGCAATGGAAATATTATGCTGCCCCAAGACCGTTGTAATGGCAGCCAGGACGCCGGGCTTGTCGATGACCATAAAACGAATGTAAAACCTGGTCTCCACTTCCTCAATTTTACGCAAAGTCAAATTGGCCACTTCATCCGCAGGGTTAAAGGCCCAAATACACGCAGGCGCATCGACCCTGATACCTAAATTAATAAGGTCTGCGACCACACCCATGGCCGCGGTCATTTGTCCTGCACCCTGACCTTCGATAAATACATCTCCCAGGGGATCTGAATCCAAGAATATGGCATTGTCCACCCCATTGACAGTCGCCAACCCGTGGTCCTTAGGGATCATGGTGGGATGCACCCGCACATCTAATTTATTGCCGGTCTTTTTGGCAATGGCCAAAAGACAGATGCTTAAATTTAAACTCTCGGCAAATTCAATATCATCGTGGGAGATATGATTGATCCCCTCAACATAAATATCTTTCACATTCACGAATTTACCCATGGTAATAAACACCAAAATGGCCAGTTTATAAGCGGCATCCATGCCGCTGATGTCCAGCGTCGGATTGCTTTCGGCATAGCCCTTTTCCTGGGCTTCCTTGAGGGCCTGGGCAAAGGTCAATTTATGCTTGGACATGGCTGTAAGAATATAATTACATGTCCCGTTGATGATGCCATAAACGCCATTGAATTTATTGCCTGCCATGCCTTCGGTAATAGTGCGGATAATGGGAACTCCCGCCCCTACCGATGACTCGAAAAGGATACTGCACCCATTGGCATCAGCTTCTTTAAATAATTCCAAACCGCATTCGGCAATCAAGGCCTTATTGGCTGTCACCACGTGTTTTTTCGCCCTTAAAGCTCCGAGAATAATTTCCTTAGCCGGCGATAGACCACCAATGAGCTCTACGACCACGTGAATGTCAGGATCTTTAAGGATGGCATGGTAATCAGTTGCTAAAACGGTATTCTCAAGCCCGGGGTTTGGTTTCTTGAATATGCTGCGGTCACAGATGGTCTTGATGAAAAAATCGGTTTCATATTTTTCACGCAAAAACTTTCGGCGGCTTTTCAAGGCCTTGACGACACCTTGACCCACCACCCCATAACCGATTAACCCGATGTTGAGACAATCCATAATAAAAACCTCTAAAAATCAAACTGTCTTAGTCCCACCATAACTCTCAATCTTCTCCAAAACTGTTAATGCTGTTGAAGTGAGCTTATGGAACTGTAAACGAATTTCATAGATCACGTCAGGGACCTTTTCTTTACATTCCAAAATAACGCCCTCCATACGGACCGAATCCTTGATAAAAGGAGTTTTCAAATCTACACAAAGAACAGTCCCCTCTGTTAAAGAATGAGTTGAGGAAAAGCTCACTCCCCCTTTACTGACATTATTCACCTGAGAAACGTGATGCTTTAAGACTGATTTACCCTTTTCATGGTACGACATGATGAAGTTACGATATATGCGCAGGTGCTTACGGCGTTCATTGCCAGAATTATTCATTTTTTCCTAATTTAAAATGGTCGGGAAGGTGAGATTTGAACTCACGACCTCTTGAACCCCATTCAAGTGCGCTAGCCAACTGCGCTACTTCCCGATCATATTTAGTCATTTATTATCAAGAGGTTGTGAAAAATCTAACCTTACTTGATTTTACTTATTTAGCCCAAAAGTATGCTTATTTCTACCCATTGATACAAACAAATGAAAGTCTTTTATACCAGATTTACGCGGAGCTGTCCAGAAGCTTTTCCGAATGTCTCGATAAGATTAGCATCAGAATTGGAAAGAATCTAATAGGAAGTTATTAGTATTGATGGTGTTCTAAACCGATCAAAGGCCAGATGCTGCCAAGCGGGGTTATGCTATAAATTTCTGGCGTTAGACTATCAATCCCCTCACGCTTTATGCGTGCAATGATACCTCCCAACTTTTCGATGTCGAAGTCATTGGGCCTTTTCATGGCCTGGTCAAACTTCATTTCAACACCTGAACCTTCTTTGCGGTCAGTCCAAATGGTATTATCTGTATTTAGGTCAATACCTCCATTCGCCGTAAGCGTCGCGACTGAGTTCATGGCCTGATCCTTACTAAGAGTAACTCTCAAATTATTGGGAAAACCGTGGATGTTTTTAAATTCTACATGATACTTTTCTCCACGATCAAGAAAATACCGTGCTCTTTCAACTAATTTAAGTAAATCAATCCAAAGTATTTTCTTCCCTAAAAAACCTTTTGCATTGGCTGTCTTAGTTGCCTCCTGGATCATTTCATCGGCCAAAAGAAGATCCCCCTGACATTCCCCAAACCTGGAATTTTTAAGCAAAGATATTAGGTCTCTACTCACTTCATCCAGCCGTTTATCTCCTGAAAAAAATTGGTTAAATATCGCCAAATGAAGACCCACGACTCTTAATGTGTCCCTTACCACCGGCCATTGATCTACATTTGTAGATAAAAACATCCTGGGATTAAAGTCGGTCGCAACTATCATTTTAAAATTATCAACAAATGCAGGATTTATGAGTAACCTTATTGAATTTCTTACCCTAACTCTTGCTAGTCCCCAATCATTCGGAATAAGTTTCAAACATCTGTTATATATTTCAGTTAAAAAAAATGAATCCGGACTGCTTCGTTCGGTATCCAAAAGTAGAATTTTATCCCCCTTTTGCGCTGGTTCTAATTTTTCTTCCCTTACTTTTAGGATCTTGTTAACAAATTGATAATATTGATCTAATGTATACTTTTTAGTTCCAACAAATTCCATAGGAGTGATCCCGCTAAAAAAAGCCTCTTTTCCTGATTGCAAAGCGTGAGTTATCTCTAGCAGCCGCAATTTAATCTTTGAAGCGTGCTCCATTCTAATTTGATAATCATCGCCTACTCTTAAAATAGATTCAGAAAAATCAAGTTTGATTATCGCGTCAAGTGCAGGACGGATTGATGCCATATTCACAGGTATGTTAAAGTCATAAATTGGCTCGGTACTCGCATCCTCGGAAGCTATCTGAATCACATCTTTTAATAACCCAATAGACATTTCAACATCGCTCTCGTTATATCGATGACTATTCAAATGAATTCTCACCTGACCAGGCGATACGTGCATCGCTGCGTCAGGCGAGACCTTGATTCCCGGTAGCTCTTGGGCCTGGTCAACCTTTGCAGGATCTGAATGTTCTGTCATCATTGCAGGGCTGCCCCTACTTTCAATCTGCACTAAAATTCTTCTTGCCTGCATTGCAATCTTATCCGTTGACAGTGCAATAAGGTCATGCGGCATAAGGAATCGGGGACGGTCAATATTAGGTACTAAACGCGTTAGTGTCTCAACGGCCATATTCAGGCCTTTTATCCTCAAAGAATATGTTGGACCTTCAGCGGAAGCTGAAAGCTGATGTATCAACCGCTTGTAAAATTGAAAAACTGCACCCGTTTCCAAAGGCCAACCGACAGTGACCAACCGTTTAATCAACGCCATACGCTGATCCGGACCAAGGTCCTTTGCATCGAGACCTTCGATATCAGCCCGTAATCTTTCAAAGAATAGATCAAATATGAAAAATTGCCTTATCCTGTTATTAACATCTTCTGCTTTCAATCCGCTCTTGGCCGGATCGTATAGAAGAACTACCTGCCCTTCAACCGCCCTCACCTGAATTTCACGGTACCCCTGCTGAAAAAGCGAAGGGGCCCTCAATACTATTTCCAGGCTTCTTAGCATCTGCCGGGAATTTACAGAAAATCCTCCAGGAACATCATTTAACACAAATCCCTCACGTTGGCCGTAACGCAAAGTGGCCATGGGAAGTTGGGCCGCAAAATGTTTCATTAAAAAGGACTCCGACGACAAAATTAAGCTGGATCTGGACAGGAAGCGAAGCAAAAGTTGACGCCTCAATCTTTCTAAATCTTCTTTGTCAAGACCGAGACTATTAATGGCGGTGATGACCTGCTCTGCTGTTTGATCCGGATTGTTTATTGATATTCCCTGATCATCAATAGTCAAATCATTAAGAAAGAGCATCGCCCTTTCTGTGTCGAGAAATATTCTTTCCAAAGTCGTCCTTACCCGGGGAACCAGGTTAATTGTGAATTCATCCGTTTCAACCGCCATCGCCGTATCAGTTAGATCTAGCATTCTTTTAAATTTAATAATGGCGGCATCTTGGTCAGCCCCTCTCATGGCAGGCCCGTTTAATCCCATTTCTGTCTTGAAAGAAACTAAGGCCCTGTCTGACAGGCTGCTTACCAGTTGGGCCGGATCGTTGGTGACTTGAGGGCTGACCATGGCAGGGCTTTCATGAAAACCTCCTGAAAAATATTTGCGAGGTAGCATCACCCCTCCCTGGCCGAGCTTATACTTTTGCAAATTTGATGCCTGACTGCCGCAGAGGCGGCAGGCCTTCCCATCGAGGGGAGGGAATGGATATTCTTTAATGTAATTGAAGACACCTTTTTTATAAGCTTGTAAATAGCGCTGGAAGATTTGTTCAGGAGATAAATCTTGTTGAGATTGCTTCGTCACTCCGTTCCTCGCAATGACAGGTCGTTGAAGTCCTTTCACTCTTTCTTTATTGGTATAAATTTGATTTAATAGCGCGGTTTTGAGGTTCTTTTTATACCAACTGGCCAAAATTAATGAATTACAAATTTGGCGCAGATTGGCGAAGTTTTTGCCTGTGTTGACTTCTACTTCGAGTTGGGGAAGGATGATTTGGCGGAGAATTTGGGAAGAAATAGAGTGCGGGGTGGGTGAGGCGTTGGGGTGGTTTCCCTGGAGTGCTTTCACATTCAGAGGTTGAGTTGCTTGGCAGCCGGCTTGGGGACACGTTCTTTGTAATTCTGACTTAAACATCTCCCCTGATTGTCTTTGGTGTTTGGACAATGACAAGTAATCTTCTTCTAACATCACCTTAAGATGGCAATTGATGACGAAAACTGTTTGGTTGTGCTCGAAAACTTCTGCTTTATCAGCCATGATCCATACTTTGTTAAAGGTATTGACGGGAATTTGGGTCGTGCCGAATTTGGCTTGGGCCGTTGCGTAAACTTTGTCCCAAAATTCCTTACCTAAAGTCTTTTCTGGATAAATCATGGAAGCAGTGATTTGTTTGAGCATGTAATCTTGGGCCAGTAAATCGCGGCCCATTTCTGTTTGACCTAACGCTTCTGGGATAGTCCTGTCTTTTTCGTAGGGAGAGAGATTGACCCAGAGGTCTTTTTCTGGGATGGCCAGAGAAGCCAGGAAGTATTTGATCAACTTCTGACCTTCATTTTTCAAAGCTGGCCCTTGAAGATGGTCTTGGCCGACATCTACAATAAAATCAAATAAAAATGGATTGTCTTTATGAACGGTCAAACCTTTAATAATCGCAGGTTGATAGGCAGGGCTTAACGCAACCATGGTGCCTGGCTCAGGCAAGCCTAAAAGGCCTTGCGCTTGTGCTTTAGGGACAGGTGTCACTAATGAACAAAGAAAAGCGATGATAAGAATTAAACTGATTGATTTACGCAACATAAAATCTTCCGTTAGGAATCCGGCCGAGACAAGCTTGGTAACTACGATCATTTTGGGACAGTAATGTTTCAGGTTTTAAGGAATAATGACAAGAAACTATGACTTTAAAAGGATAGCATACAGAGGATAGGATGTCCAACTTACGAGATTTTCCGTCAATTCTATAACATATTGATAATATTATAGTTATAAAGATTTACTAAAATATTTTATTTATAAAAGTAATGCATTTGATAATTCAAACTGATTCTCTTTGGTTAATGGTAAGAACTACCATCTAAAGATATCAAACGGTTCGATTTTAAGGACCTTGCGTATCCCAATGTAGCTTGAAATACCGGCAATGATGACGACCATGCCCAAGGCCAACAACAGGTTCCCAAAAGTGGTTATGGCCGCGTAATTAGGATTAGTGCGGGCGATGAAGATCATCAGTGTCACCAGGCCCACACCCAAACCATAGCCAATCAGCGCGGTAACGGTGGCCATGAACAGGATCATGTAAACTAACTCACGGTTCTTGGCCCCGATCGCTTTGAGAGCACCGAATTTTTCCAGATTTTCAAGGATAAACGTGTAAAAGGTCTGACCGGAAATCGAAAGTCCAACAATAAAGCTGATCACTGTCATTCGACTAATTATCTTTTTACACTCCCAAAAAAGTGGTATTGGCGGCCACATGTGTATTTTTAGGGACGATTGCACCCGCGGCGACAACAGCGTTGTCTCCAATCTCTACCCCGGGAAAAATCACAGAATTTAATCCAATAATGACATTCCGTCCTATCTTGACCCCTTGTAGTTTTAATCCGCCTTTTTCAAAAGAATGAGCAATGATGGTGGCGCTGCCGCCGATAGCCGAGTTATCTCCAATTTCCAACAAGGAAAGGTCCGCAACATTTTTTGAATTGATCAGGACATTCCGGCCGATTTTAGCGCCCATAAATCGATAAAATAGTGAACAATAGGGTGTCATCAAAATTAAATCCAAATAAAGGACTTTCACGGCCATAAAAAAAGCATTAACAAACACC
>CAZKUL010000080.1:0-13048 GCA_964555945.1 uncultured Planctomycetales bacterium | reverse complement strand
GCTTTACTGATTTTTTGTCTTTACTTTAAAATGACTTTTGGCTATATTCCTTATTGCTAGTGCACTGTTAAATTAATTTTTAATATTGGATTCCCGCTTTCGCGGGAATGACAAGATATTAATAACCAGGAATGACAAGATATCAATAACCGGGAATGACGGTCTTCTAAGGGAAAAATCGAAAGGGCTGCTTTGTTGGTGGAAAGTTCTTTACATAACACGCCTTTAGCTGATGTGCATGTGGGCCTGGGGGCCAAGATGGTGGGCTTTGGGGGCTGGAACATGCCCCTGCAATATGAGAGTATTCTCAGCGAGTGGGAACATAACCGCCGTACGGTTTCCATTTTTGACTGCTCGCACATGGGTGAATTTATGATCAAGGGCGACGCGGTGGCCTGTGGGTTGGACGCGATTGTGATCCAGTCCGTCATTGATATGCCCGTCAACACCTGCCGGTATGGCGCCATGCTCAATGAGGCGGGCGGTATCATTGATGATTTGATCGTTTATCGCAAGGGGCCTGAAGATTGGATGATTGTCGTTAACGCGGTCAATATAGAGAAGGACGCCCGGCATTTTCGCGCGAAGCTCAATGCCGGCACCTATTTTGAAGATGCCTCTTTTAAAACAGGCAAACTGGATGTGCAAGGCCCCCAGTCACGGGAGCTCTTAAAGGCCCTGGCGCCTGGGATCGAGCGCTTAAGTTATTATACTTTTGACCATTTTCAGATAAGCGGCGTTCCTTGTTTGATCAGCCGCACGGGATACACCGGCGAGCTGGGGTATGAAATTTATTGCCCTTGGGAAAAATGTAAAGAAATCTGGAAAACTTTTTTGGACCATGGTACAGTAAAACCCACTGGCTTAGGCGTGCGCGATGTGTTACGCGTGGAGATGTGCTACAGCCTTTATGGCCACGAATTAGATGAGAGTATCTCTCCGCTGGAAGCAGGCCTAGATAAGTTTATCGATGGGAACAAAACATTTATCGGGCGACGGGCATTAGCGGCGCCCGCGCGCACCATCGGTTATTTTGTCAGCGCCTCGCGTAAAAGTCCTAGGGCCGGAAACAAAATCTTTGATGCTGACGGAGCTGTGATCGGTGTGGTCACCAGCGGGACTTTTTCACCGGGATTGCAGGCCGGCATTGGCATTGGTTTAATGGGCCGCCAGAGCAAAGACGTTGGCAAGGAGATTTTTTTCGGTGATGAGAAAAATAAAGCGGCGGCCATTGTGGCCCCAAGACCTTTTTATAAACACGGATCTTTAAAATCTTAAGTAAACGCAGGAGAGAGTATGGAGATCGAAGAGAATTTTCTTTACACCAAGGAACACGAATGGGTTTCAGTTGAGGACAATATTGCTACCATGGGGATCACCGATTATGCCCAGGAGGCTTTGGGTGATGTGACCTATGTGGAATTGCCCGACGAAGAAACGGAAGTCGAACAGTTTGAACAGTTTGTTTCCGTCGAATCCGTCAAGGCGGCCAGCGACATTTATGCGCCCATGGGCGGACGCGTGTCGGAGGTCAATCGCAAACTGGAGGACACTCCGGGCTTGATCAATAAGGATTGTTACGGCAAAGGCTGGATCGCCAAGATTGAAGTGCGCGACATGGATGAAAGCACTAACCTTATGAGTGCCGAAGAATATCGGAATTATCTGGAGTCCTTGCACTAAAGAAAACCTGACGAAGTCGAAACTCTTGCCCATCGATTCTCTTCGCTGGAGATAAAGCTTAGGACCTATCATTGAATCCCTATATTACCAATACCCTCCAAGAAGTCCGGCAGATGCTTGAGGCTATCGGCGTCGATTCTATCGACGCGCTTTTTACTGATATCAAGCCCGAGCACAGGCCCAAATCTTTTGATCTTCCTCAAGGACTTTCAGAATACGAGGTCGTGCGCCGCGTGACGGCCTTGGCGCTCAAAAACAATGTGTATGTCACGCCGTTTATAGGCGGAGGCTATTATGACCATTATATCCCGACCGCTGTCTCGTCGCTGACCTCACGGGGCGAATTCTATACTGCCTACACGCCTTATCAGCCCGAATGCGCGCAAGGGACATTACAGGCCCTTTTCGAGTACCAGAGTTCCATGTGCGCCTTGACGGGGATGGAGGTCTCAAACGCTTCATTATACGATGGAGGGACGGCCCTTTATGAAGCCATGATGATGGCCATCCGCATCACCGGGCGCGAGCGCGTGATCATGGACGGCGGGGTCAGCCCTATTTATCGCAAAATTTTAAAGACGTATACGCACCATTTGTCATTTCAATTTGAAGAAACGCCTGTCGTGCACGGACAGAGCAGCAGGGATGAGATTTACCGTCTCCTGGATAAGAATGTGGCTGTCGTCATATTACAGAACCCCAATTTTTTTGGCGCCATTGATGATTTTACCGATATTATTGCCAAAGCCCACAGCGTCGGTGCCCTGGCCATCGTGAGTGTTTATCCCATTTCACTTGGGTTGTTGAAAACACCGGCGGACATGGGGGCTGATATTGTGACCGGTGAGGGCCAATCGTTGGGGCTGCCGCTTAATTTTGGCGGCCCTTATTTGGGGTTTATGACGGCGCGTAAAAAGTTTATCCGCAAAATGCCGGGCCGTATTGTCGGGGAGACGGTCGATGCTAAGGGTCGGCGATGTTTTGTCAACACCCTGCAGGCCCGCGAGCAGCATATCAGACGGGAAAGGGCGACGTCGAACATTTGCACCAATGTGTCTTTATGCGCCCTGCAAGCGGCGATTTTTATGGCGGTCGTGGGTAAAAACGGTTTAAAGGCCATGGCCCAATTGAATTTAGACAAAGCTGAATATGCCAAGCAGCAGTTGGCCAAGATCAAGGGCGTTGAGGTCAAACGCTCGGCGCCCACCTTCAATGAATTTACCATCCATCTGTCCAAAGATGCCTCAGAGGTGGTGGCGGCCATGATGAAAAAAGGCTTCGCCGCCGGATTTCCGTTGGGCCGGTATTATCCGGGCATGGAACGCTATTTGCTAGTCGCTGTCACTGAGAAGCGCACCAAGGATGACATTGACCGTTATGTGAAGGCTTTGCAGGAAGTATTAGATAATTAGTATGAAATGTGTTATACTTTAGTAGGAAAGGATGTGCGATATGATTAGGGCCGCCAAAATAGCGATAAGTTTGCCAGCAGAAGATTTGAAACGCATTGAAAAAATCCGTAAAGAGTCAGGAATGCAAAGAAGTGTTCTTATTGATGAGGCCATCCGTTTTTGGCTTGATAACAGAGACAAGGAAAAAATGATTGAAAAGTACGAAGAAGGCTACCGGCATCATCCGGAATCCTTAGATGAGATAAAAGCCTTGGAAGGACTTTCTGCTGATGCCTTTGCAGAGGAGGGTTTGAAATGAGAAGGGGCGAAATTTGGTGGGCAGAACAGCCCAAACCCATCGGCCGGCGGCCTGTTTTATTGCTATCGCGAGATGAGGCTTACAACGTAAGAAACGCCGTGACCGTGGCCCAAATAACTACCACCGTGCGCAATATCCCTGTTGAAATACCTTTGGATAAAAAAGACGGTTTGCCCCATATTTGTGTCGCCAATGTGGACACCTTGACGACTGTTAGAAAATCCATTTTGACGGAAAGAATCTGCGCCCTTAAAGCTGAAAAGATGCATATGGTCAATAAAGCCATAAAATTTGCCTTGGCTTTGGATTAATTTTGCAAGCAGTGTACGCCTTTCAAACGCGTGATTAGCATCGATTTATGACAAAGGACGATTTGAAGTTCTTTGCTGTTGGTAAGGATATGGTGACTGGTTATGGGTAAGGAAGAGGATTTTGCCATTGCCCTGGGACTTAAGTTGGGAGTGCCTTTTGCCACCTTTATTTCCGGTCAGTTAAAGCCCAAGCATGATCAGAACTTGGAAAAAATGGTAAACTATGAATTTGCTAAAGAAAATTTGGTTCTTCCTTTGAGTAAAAGTTTAAATTCACTGACTTGCGCTATAGTCGATCCTTTGGATTTTTTTGCGTTGGATAATTTGAAGATCCTTACCGGATGCGATTTGAACTTGGTCATTGCCACCAAGACTGACCTTATCAAGGCTATTGATGAGTTTTATATGACCGGCTAGGGAAATTGCATGAGCAGGGAAGAGTA
Organism: uncultured Planctomycetales bacterium; assembly: GCA_964555945.1. GTDB lineage: Bacteria > Omnitrophota > Gorgyraeia > Zapsychrales > Fredricksoniimonadaceae > JABDGZ01. The sequence goes on along the minus strand of CAZKUL010000080.1, from coordinate 8,901 downwards.
GGTATTGTGTGTCCGGCACATTCAGGGATTTTTTTCCAAATGTCTGCGAAGGTTTACAATAATTTTGTTCCAAATAAAGAGAATCTATAGAACAAAATTGTTGTAAACTGAAGCAGACGGAAAAAATATCCCGTGCCGGACATACAATACCTGTTCTTCCCGTCCATGCTAGGTGTTGAATTCGGTGTTTGGATTCCCGCTTTCGCGGGAATGACATGGTTTTATAGTTTGGGAATGACGATTAGATAAGAGATTGCTTCGTCGCTGCGCTCCTCGCAATGACGGATATATGGATGCCAAGGACTAAAGGAATTTTATGGAATTGATTTTTGAGAAATCGATTGTGGGGCGCAAGGGGTTTGATTTTGGGTCTTCGGATGTGCCGGTGCAGGCGAACGCGCCGCCTAAGTATGCGCGGGGGGTGGATGCGGCTTTGCCGGAGGTCTCTGAGCTGGACGTGGTGCGGCATTATACTAGGCTTTCCCAGAAGAATTTTTCCATTGATACGCATTTTTATCCGCTGGGTTCTTGTACCATGAAATATAATCCCAAATTTACCGAGGCCCTGGCGCGGCTGTCGGGATTCACCGATTTGCATCCTTTATTGGCCCAGTTGGCCGGCGGAGAGCAATGGACGCAGGGGGCCTTGCAGATTTTATATGAGCTTGAGCAGTGGATGTGTGAAATGACCGGGTTTAGCGATTTTACCATGCAGCCTTTGGCCGGTGCCCACGGGGAATTGACCGGCATCATGCTCATGGCGGCGTATCATAAATCCAAAGGCAACTCTAAAAAAAAATATGTCATCATTCCTGATTCCGCCCACGGGACAAACCCTGCATCCGCCGCCGTGGCCGGTTATGAAACCATTTCTATTCCCTCCAACAAAGACGGCGGCATGGACTTAGAGGCGCTCAAAGCAGCTGTCAATGAAGAAACCGCGGGCCTGATGATGACCGTCCCAAGCACCTATGGTGTCTTTGAGGGCAACATCAGTGAAATTGCCAAGATTATCCACGAGGTTGACGGCATTATGTATTATGACGGGGCCAATCTAAACGCCCTCCTCGGGCGCTGCCGTCCGGGGGATGTGGGCTTTGATGTCATGCACATCAATACGCACAAGACCTTTACCACCCCTCATGGGGGCGGCGGTCCGGGTTCAGGACCCGTTGGAGTCAATGATAAATTGGCCAGGTTCCTGCCCATCTCGCGCGTGGTCAAACGCAGTGACGATGTTTATGTGCTGGATTATAATTATCCGCAGTCGATCGGTTATATTGCCTCTTTTTACGGGAATTTTGGGCTGCTGGTGCGGGCCTACGCGTATATGCTGATGCTGGGCCGGGAAGGGTTGATCGACACCACCAATCATGCGGTGCTCAATGCCAATTACATCATGAAAAAGCTGGAACCTTATTATAAAATCTGTTTTGACCGCATCTGTATGCATGAGAGTGTTTTTTCCGCCTCCAGACAGGCGGAACGCGGGGTGCATGCCATTGACATCGCTAAATTCCTGATCGATGAACAGATCCATCCGCCCACTGTTTATTTTCCCATCAGCGTGCCGGAAGCGATCATGATCGAACCCACTGAGACCGAGTCCAAGCAGACCATGGACCATTTTATCGCCAAGATGATTGAGGCGGACAAACTTTCCCAGACCAATCCCGGTGTTTTTAGGGAGTTTCCTAAAACCATGCCGGTGGCCCGTCCGGATGAGGTCAAGGCCGCACGTGACATTAAAACCAGTTTCTTTCTGGCAGCATCACCCACGGATGCGGTATAGAGACATTTCCTTCCCCACACCGCAGGAAAATATCGCTTTTGATGACGTTTTATTTCGCATGGCTGAAAAACAGGAGGCCGGTGAATATTTGCGCTTTTGGGAGTCTTCCCGGCACTTTATTGTGCTTGGCCGCATCGGCCGTGAAGACTTAGACGTCAATTCAACCGCAGCCCAAAAAGATAATATTCCGGTGTTAAGACGCTCTTCTGGCGGAGGCACGGTGCTTCAAGGTCCAGGTTGCCTTAATTATTCCCTTGTCCTCTCCAAGCAAAAGAGGCCTGAGCTTAATGATTTGCGTCAATCTTATACATGGATCTCATTACGCGTCGTTGACGCTTTGCGTCAGGCCGGGGTGGAAGCTTATTTCAGGCCGACCTCTGACTTGGCCACCGGCGCCGGTGAAAAGAAATTTTCCGGCAATGCCCAGCGCCGCGGCAAGCATTACATTCTGCATCACGGGACGATCCTCTACAATTTTGACCTTTCCCTTATCAGCCGCTATCTGAAGATGCCTTTGGATATTCCGGCCTACCGAAAAGGGCGGCCTCATACGGATTTTGTCACCAATATTCCCATTGATCCATCTGATTTTAAGGGTCATTTGGCCCGGGGATTTGATGCGGCAGGAGCGCAAGGTGCGGGTGCGGAGGAGCTTGCGTTGCTTAAAGAACTCCCCCTAGCCCCCTCTTTAAAAAAAGAGGGGGGAGAAAAAATTTAGATTGTTGATGATATTTTATATAGATTTGTTAATATAAATTCATGTTCGCAAGGATTCTCTTTTTTCTTTCGGTTTCATTGGCCTTTGTTTTTGTTTCCAGGGCTCTGGCCGCTATACCTATCGTCGTTCACCAGACCGTCACTATTCCCGCTCATCCTGTCGCCGCCTCTACTGATACGGAGTATAAGCAATACACGGATTATTTTGAGAAGGTCTATCAGACTTTTGAAGATAATTATTATCTGGCCCCTGATCGCGCTGTTTATAATCATTTTTTGGAAAAGTTTAACAAAATTATCTATGCACAACTAAAAAGCGAAGGGAAGAGCAATGATTATGTCCGCTGGCGCAGTGCGTGGTATTTGGTGGATGCTTTAAGGTCTAAGGATGATCGCTTTACCCAATTTTATCCACCCAAACCCGCTGAAAAGTTCAAGCATGAAGCCTTGGGCGAGAAAATTGACTTAGGCATCGAGGGCAAAAAGAATGATATCGGTTTTCTGGTGACGCGTATGGAGCCGCGCTCGGATGCGTATGACAAGGGTTTGCGCGAAGATGACCTCATCCTCAAAATTGACGGTGCGAGCGTACGGAGGATGAGTGAGGATGTGATCAATGGCAAACTAACGCCGCTCATCAATACCCATGTCAAATTATCCTACCTCAGCAATGACACCAAAGCCAACAAGGTCATTGATGTCGTCAGTAAAGAATACTTTAAGCAAACTGTCTTTCTGCATCCGGTGCCGGTGGATGGTGTATTTTGCCTCGAGGTCCCCAAGTTTGACCGCATGACGGGCGCGGACATGTACCGCTTTCTGCAGATCATCAATGCCCAGCACCCTAAAGGCCTGGTGCTGGATTTGCGCGGGAACCCCGGCGGGCCGCCATTGGCGGCAAGGGAGGTCTCCGCGTTTTTTCTTAAAGGCGGCGATGAACTGGTGTATTTTCAAAAACGCAATGAGCCCAAAATTGATTTAGACGTGCCCACGGTTGATCCTCAATACCAATTTAGCGGCCCCATTGTCATCCTCGTCGATGCAGGCACCGGCTCCGCGGCTGAATTATTCTCCGGCATCATGCAGTTCAGGCATCGCGCTGTTGTGCTGGGGGTCAATACGGCAGGCCAGATCCTGCTTAAAAGCATGTTTCCCATGGGCGATGGCTCTTCGATTGCCCTGGTCACGGCCCGCACGCACTATCCTGATGGATCGGTATTTGGTTTTGACGGCATTACTCCCGATAAAGTCATTAACGATGCGCCGAAGGATGGGTTGATTAATCTGGCGGCGGCTTTGATTGAGATGAAGGCGAAGGAATAAACGAGGATAGGATGGGGCAATTGTCGTTGGCGATTCCCCCTCCCTAACCCTCCCCACAAGGGGGAGGGAATATCATATGACCACTTTATTGTTACTGTTATTGGGGCAATGTGTTTTTGCGGGAGTGGTGGTTTTTGTTTTAAAAGGAGCTTTGGACAGGGAATTGATACGGGCGGCTTTGGAAGAGTTTGAATCAAAGAAAATTTCATCCGATATCACAGAGATCACGGTGCGTTCAGCCTCGGGAATCGGTGAGGAGTTCAAAAACCATTTGGAATCCATCAGGCAGCGCAAATGTGCCCAGGCCACGTTCAATTTTCAAGAGGATGCGCGTCTCAAAGGGGGCATCATCATTACGCTCGGCGATAATCTCTTGGATTTCAGTCTTTTAAGCCGTCTCCAACATTTTTGGTCATGAATACCTTGGGTCAGAACATCCTCGTCATAGTCCCGGCTTTTAATGAGCGCGGCAACATCGGCCGCACGGTCAGAGAAATCCGTCTTTTGCACAAAGGTGTTGATGTGCTGGTCATTGACGACGGTTCCCGGGACACGACCGCCAAGGAGGCGGTGGCGGCGGGCGGGATGGTTGTTTCATTGCCGTTTAATTTAGGCATCGGGGCCGCCGTGCAAACAGGTTTTCAATATGCCAAACAGCATCACTATGCATTTGCGGTGCAGATTGACGGCGACGGGCAGCATGATCCGGCTTTCTTGGATAAAATCCTTGACCCCCTGCGCCGTGATGAGGCGGACATGGTCGTGGGCAGCCGCTTTTTAGAAAAGATCGGTTTTCAATCCTCCTTTAGCCGCAGGGTGGGGATCAATTTTTTTGTCCATTTGATCAATGTCTTGACGGGTGTCAAGATCAATGACCCCACCTCAGGCTTCAGGGCGTATAACCAAAAAATGATCGGCCTTTTTTCGGAATACTACCCGCATGATTTTCCGGAACCCGAAGCCATCGTCGTCGCCCAACAGGCCCACGCGCGGATCCTTGAGGTCCCCGTCGTGATGCGGGCCAGGGAGGCGGGCAGCAGTTCCATCCGTTATTTTAAGACTTCTTATTACATGGTCAAGGTGACATTGGCGATCCTCTTGCATATGATCCGGCAGAAAAACAGGGATTAGGGATTAGGGGTAAGAGGGGGTTGATTGATGATTGAGAAGGGATTTTGAAAGATGAATATTCATGTGGTGGCCCTTGTTGTGTCAGTAGGGATTTTTTTATTCGTTATTGAACTTGTGCGCCGGCGTCGATTGACCTTCAAATATGCGATGGCCTGGCTTTTGGTCTCGGCGGGCGCCATTTTCTTTGCCATCTTTTACCGCCTCATCTTCACCTGTGCCGCCTTCCTGGGCTTTGAACTGCCCAGCAATTTCATTTTCTTCACTCTTTTTTGCGTGTTTATTCTCTTAAGCCTTCTGCTGACGGTGTTTTTGTGCCAGCAAAACAACCGCAATGATGTCATGGCGCAGAAAATCGCTTTGCTTGAATTTGAGCTAAAGGAGACGCGGAAGAAGCTGAATATTGAATAGGCTAGCCGGGCATTGTGAGGATAGATTTGTTCTTTTCGCTCCTGGCCACGTTTTTTTAACGCCAAAAGTTTCTCTGTTGTTTCAGTGTCTGAACAACTCGCCGTCTCCGCCTCTGGCGGATCCGGCTCAAACAAGTTCAGACATCCTAGATCCCCTGTTTCTTGGTTGGCAATGGGGCATCCTCAACAACAAAAACTTTTGGCTAAAAACGAACAGTCGCGAAAAGAACAAATCTATCCTCACAATGCCACATAAATCCATCTTCTGATCATTGCATGAGCAGGGAGGAGTAGGTATTGTGTGTTCGGCACATTCAGGGATTTTTTTCCAAATGTCTGCGAGGATTTACAATAATTTTGTTCCAAATAAAGAGAATCTTTAGAACAAAATTGTTGTAAACCGAAGCAGACGGAAAAAATATCCCGTGCCGAACATACAATACCTACTCCTCCCGTCCATGGAGTAGCGATGCCAGGAGCGAAAAGAACAAACTTATTCCTTACAATGCGTGCCTGTGATGAAGAAATTGAATAAATTCTTTTATGGATTCCCGCTTTCGCGGGAATGACAAAATTTGAACCCCGTTACCATCAGTGTTATTGTTCCGGCTTTTAATGCTTCGGCCACCATTGGCAAGGCGCTTGAGGCGTTGTCTGTGCAGAATTGTTTCCAGCCTTTTGAGGTGATTGTGGTTGATGACGGGTCCTTTGATAACACGCCAGAGATTGTTGCATCATTTGTAGGGGCCGGGCGGCCGGTGCGGTATATCCGTCAGGAAAATGCGGGGCCGGCGTCCGCACGAAACCATGGGGCGCGGGTGGCTCGGGGTGAGTATTTGGCTTTTACGGATTCGGACTGTGTCCCGCATGCGGACTGGCTTGCGTTATTGATGGCTGGTTTTTCTAAACCTCACATAGGGGTCGTGGCGGGAAGCTATGGGATCGCCAACCCTGAAAGCCGCCTGGCACGGTGCATTTGCGCGGAAATCCTATGGCGGCACAAGCATTTAATGCCGGATTTCCCGAAATCGTTCGGCAGCTATAATTTTTGCGTCAAAAGGGACGTTTTTGAAGCGGTGGGTGGTTTTAATACGGTTTACCGTTCGGCCAGTGGCGAGGACAACGATTTAAGTTATAAGATCAAATCCTCAGGCTGGCGGATTTTTCTTGAGCGTAAAGCTCTGGTAGACCATTATCATCCAACCCGGGTCTTCAAATATCTCAAAGAACAATTTCGGCATGGCTTCTGGCGCTTGAAGATCTACCAAGACCATCCGCGCATGATGCGCGGGGATGGATACACCTTCTGGAAAGATATCCTGGAGATGCCTTGCGCGGTGTTTATCCTAACGGCTTGTGCTTTAAGTATTTTTCATATCAGGGGGTTGGGTGACGCGGGATGGTACGCATTGATTTTATTTTGGTTGTTTGAAATGTTCTTTGCGTTTGTCATGACACAATCTTTTTTTGATGGGATTTTCTTCGGTTTTGTTTTTTTGTTTCGCGCTTTTGCGCGCATGTTTGGTTTCTCGACGGGAATTCTGCTCTTGTTGCCCAAAAGAAATAGAAAAATTCTTTAATAATACCTTGAAACGCATTATCGCTATGTTAATATGATAAGGATAAATCAAAAAAAACTTGTAAGAAGTTGCGGTTATTATATTTCAAACCTAATTCCTTGACGGAGAATTGACGCTGGGTACTGTATGGCTAAAGAATCTGCCGAAGAAAAATTAATGAAGATGATGAAAAAAACAGCTCCTTCCGCCGCTGTTAAGCCATCGGCATCTGCGCCTAAAAAGAAATTCAAATTTACTTTTAGTGTCAGCGCTTTAAATACACTCCTGTTGCTCGGGATCATCGCCTGCCTCATCGCCTTGGTTTTTGAAATGCGTTCCGGCATGTCCTTGCTCCATCAAGCGGTTGAATTCCCCCCTGAATCAAAAACCGGCGGCACCTTGTCCGATATCGCCTTGCCGACGACCCCCAGTGCCAATTATTATTTGCAGAAAATAAATGAACGAAATATTTTTAAACCTTACGTGCCCAAAACCGCGCCTAAACCGCAGGCGAAGGGGTTGGCCATCCTTATGGCCCGCTATAAATTAGTCGGCATCGCCTGGTTGGATTTACCGGAAACAGCGTCGATCATGATTGAAGACACGCAAAAACATGAAACTTTCTTTCTTAAGCAAGGTGAACAATTAGAAGGCGTCACTGTCAAGACCATCTATACGGATAGAGCGGTCTTCAGTCACGAAAATGAGGAGATGACAATCAAGCTATGAGCAAACACATACCTAAACTCAAATTTCTGATTTTATTTCTAATTGGCCTTGCAGGCTCGATCGTAGGGTTGACTTTTGCCATCGCGCAAAGTGATGATACGGGCGCCCAAGCCATCAAGCCCATCATCATGACCGAGCCTAAAGATTCCCTGGAGGACAGGCTGGCGCGCAAAATCACGCTCGATGTTCGCGACATGAACATTGTGGACGTGATCAAGTTCCTCGCGCAAAAGGGGGAGTTTAACGTCATCGTTGCTCCGTCGGTGGAAGGCCGCAGCACGGTGCTCCTTCATGATGTGGACATCAAGGATGCCTTGGACATCGTGACCATTTCCAATAAGCTCGCCTATCACATTGATGATGATATTATCCAAATCATGTCGGCCAGTGAATATGAGGCCATGTACGGCAAGCAATTCAGCGATAAAACGGAGGTAAGCATTATTCACTTGCAATATGCCAAGCCCAGCTATGTGCTGGCTGCCCTTGATAATATGCGCAGCAATCGCGGCAAAATCATTATCGACGAAGATACCGGTTCCGTGGTGTTGGTTGACACGCCCCAAGCCATCGCGCTGATGAAAAAAGCCATCGAACAAATTGAGCAGCCCCTGGATACCATGGTCTTTGATTTAAAATACGCCAAGGCCGATGTGGTGGCTGAAAAATTGCGTACCCGAATTGACGCCAAGGCCGTCGGTACCATTACCGCGGATGAGCGTTCCAATGAATTGTTGGTCAGGGTGTTCCCCGGCCGCCGTGATGAAGTTGAGAAGATCATCCATGATCTGGATGTGCCTACCAAGGAAGTCTTGATCGAGGCGCGCGTCCTGCAAATTGTTTTTAATCCCAATTATGATGTGGGTGTTGATTTTACCGCTCCCATCACCAGTGGCGGCAGCAAGCAGCTCACCCTTCAAAGCACCGCCTTGGGGATCGCCTCAGGCGCGGCCGGAGGCGCTCCATCGGGTTCTTCAGCCAATTTGGCCCAGACTTTTGGGTCAGCAGTGGTGGGCAATTTTAGCGGGAGCGCCTTTACAGCCGCCATCCGCGCGCTGCAGTCTGTGAGCGACACCAAAATCCTTTCTACCCCTCAAATTTTGGTCACTAATAATGAGGAAGCTAAGATCCACATCGGGGACACTGTTCCCTATATAGTAGCCACCACCAATGGTACGGGAGAAAATGCGATCACCTCTGATGATGTGAGCTTCGTTGATGTCGGTATCAAATTAAGTGTCAT
>CAZKUL010000079.1:0-13250 GCA_964555945.1 uncultured Planctomycetales bacterium | reverse complement strand
AATCACAGGTGTATACGGTGGCGCTGGCATGGCCAAGCTTGAGCTCGACTTTGATGGCGATCTCTTTCTTATGAAACGGTGAAAAAGTGATTTTCATCGTGTGCTCATTGATCTTTTTAATACCCAAAGAACCCACCGCCGCACCCACGCGTCCCCAATTAGGATTACTGCCAAAGGCAGCGGTTTTAACCAACGCGGAATTGGCAATGGTCTTGGCGATTGTGCGGGCTTGGGCCTCATTAACGGCGCCTTTGACTTCGATCGTCAAAAACTTGGTTGCTCCCTCGCCATCCTGGACAATTTTCTTGGCAAGGAAAATGCATACACATTCAACTGCTTGGTAGAATTTCTTATAATTGCCGTCTTCTTTGACGATTTTCTTGTTGCCTGCCAGCCCGTTGGCCTGAAGTGTCACCATGTCATTGGTACTCATGCAACCATCAACGGTGATGCTGTTAAATGACCGCTCGGTCGCCTGTTTTAAGGCCTTTTTTAACATCTGAACAGAAATGGCTGCATCCGTCGTCACAAAACCCAGCATGGTCGCCATATTGGGCGCAATCATGCCTGAACCTTTGCCGCAGCCGCCAATAGTCACATTTTTTCCGCCTATTGTGATTGCTACGGCAATTTCTTTGACTTTCAAATCCGTTGTCATAATCGCCCGGGCGAATTTTCCACCACCGTTAGGATTCAAACCCTTAATCAAAGCGGGGGCAGCGTCAACAATTTTATGATATGGCAACGGTTTGCCGATAATCCCCGTGGAGGTCACTAAAACATCCGTCGGATGGACGCCTAAAAACTTGGCCATCAGCTCTGTTGATCCCTGAGCGTGTTTCAAGCCATTGTCCCCGGTATAACAATTGGCATTTCCTGAATTCACTAGAACTGCGCGGCCTGTCCCCTTTGTAATGTGCTTCATGCTGACAACTAGGGGTGCTGCCTTAATCGAACTCTTGGTAAATACCCCAACGGTGACGGCAGGGATTTCTGAAACAATGATCCCCAAATCAAGCTTTCCGGAACGCTTAATCCCTGAGGCAATGCCATTGGCCAAAAAACCTTTGGGGGCTGTAATGCCGCCTTTAATTATTTTATAAGATTGCTTCGTCACTTCGTTCCTCGCAAAGACGTTAAATTAATCCCTCGGTTTCATTAAAACCATACATAATATTCATATTTTGCAGTGCCTGCCCGGCAGCCCCTTTGACTAAATTATCAATCACAGAGGTGATGACCACCATTTTCTTATCGGGGCTCAGCGCCAAACCAATATCACAAAAATTAGTATTAACCACATTTTTGATCTCCGGCTGACCGCCCAACGGATGAAGCCGGACAAAAGGCTCTATCTTATAGAACTTCTTATACAAACTGTGCAATTGACTTAAGGCGATACCCTCTTTTAAATGCACATACATCGTATTTAAAATCCCTCGCGTGATGGGAAGCAGGTGTGCCACAAAATGAATTTTTGTGGCACGGCCCGCTAACAAAGAGAGGTACTGTTCAATTTCCGGAGAATGCTGATGACTTAAGACCTTATACGCTTTAAAATTCTCATTGGTCTCTGAAAATAACTTGTCGAGCGTGGCTTTACGCCCGGCCCCCGAAACACCTGATTTAGCATCAACAATGACCGATTCAATGTCCCGGCGGGTCGAGACCAATGGCGCCAAACCCAATATGGCAGCCGTTGGATAACAGCCGGGATTAGCCACAAAATCAGCGTCTTTGATCTTCTGCCGGAATAATTCAGGCAATCCATAAATCGCCTTCCTCAAGTTTTTGGTGTCTATGTGCTTATGGCCATACCAATGCTCATAAACCTGGGGCTTCCGAAGACGGTAATCAGCACTTAGGTCAATGACCTTAAGACCTGCTTTTAATAATTTGGGTGCCACCTGCATGGATTCGGTATGCGGCAGGGCCAGGAAAACCACATCGCATTTTTGCACTGCTTCCTTGAGATTGAATTTTTGGCAGACCAGAGTTGTGCGGTTTAAAAATTCCGGATAAATGGCTGACATGGCCCCTTCTGTATTATTGGCAGCCACATAGGTAATCCGCACCCCGGAATGCTTTAAGGCACATACCAACACCTCACGACCGGTATAGCCGCTCACCCCTAAAATGCCAACCCGAATAGTCTTTAAAAGATACTCTAAGTCTTTACTTTTCATATATTTCCGTCGGCAAAAGCCTTGAATGAATTCGTTTATATTAAATAAAAAAGCCCATCTCGTCAACGTAATTCGAAGGGAGATGGGCTTTTGTATTATATTTTAATTGGCGTTAACGTTTAACCCACTGGAATTTACGGCGCGCTCCCTTTTGACCAGGTTTTTTTCTTTCTTTCATTCTGTCATCTCTAGTCAGGCAGCCGGCCTTCTTTAAAATACCACGGGTCAATGGATCACAAGAGATAATGGCGCGTGAGAGGCCCAAGCGAAAAGCACCAGCCTGGCCGGTAGAACCACCGCCGGTCGCACGAACAGCGATATCAAACTTATTTTCCAAATTCACTAATTTCAAAGGATTTAAGATTAAAATGCGATCAGTTTCACGAGGAAAATAGTTGAAGAAATCACGCTTGTTGACCATGATCTTGCCGGCCCCAGGGGTTAAAACGACCCGAGCCACTGAACTTTTGCGACGACCTGTGCCTGCGTATTTGACAACTTCAACCATTTCAACTCTCCTAGAATGTCATTGCGAGCCCGGAGGGCGCGGCAATCTCTATTAAATTTCTAAAGCAATAGGCTTCTGTGCGGCATGCGGATGAACATCACCCGCGTAAACTTTTAGCTTAGCGGTCTGCTTATAAGCGAGCGGACCACTGGGAAACATGCGGGAAACAGCCAATTCCAAGACCTTTTCCGGGGCCTTGTCCAACATCTTGCCTAGGGTCATCGCCCTCTGCCCGCTCGGATAACCGGTATAACGGGTATAGACCTTGTCCGTCAATTTCTTTCCAGTGACCCTGACTTTATCCGCATTGATAATGATCACAGTGTCACCGGTATCCAAAAAAGGCGTATAAATGCGTTTGTGCTTGCCGCGCAGCACAGAGGCTGCCTTGGCTGCGACCTTGCCTAAGATCTTGTCTTTGGCATCGATCACAAAGCACTTATGTTCGATTTCATTAACTTTGGGTAAATAAGTCTTCATAGAATTTAACTTTCAAAATGGTTCCTTAAAATCCAAGGAAACTGTCCGTTGCGAGATTCTAAAATATACCACCTTTGCGCCAAATGTCAAATATATTCTCGCACATCGCATTTTAATTTAACCCAAGCCAGCCATGCATGTCATTGACGAGACGCATATTCACAATATCAAAGGTAAGGCCCTCCGCTCCCTGCCACGCAGCCAATTCTGCTGGATCTATGTGGAATCTTATACTGCCACTGCCGTTGGCCAAACTTAAAACATTGGGTCTTAAATCGATACCACCAAGATGCCTTACAATCATGGCCCTATTAGGTAACTGACGGCGAATCGAACGGACAACAATGTTGGGAGCCGCATCTTCATTGTATTCATAACGTGACGCCACAAATGATTTTAATGTTGAATCAGAGGTTGGGGAAGCCAAATTTTCCAGGAAGTGATCCATAAAAATGCTTACTTTTGGATTTTCTGGATCTGTCGTTATTGAGTATTCGTCTTTCTGAAAGTTCTCATGCAGGTCCTTATCAATATTTATAAAAACATCACGCATTTTGCCTCGAATAGTGGAAGATACGTAGCGTAGATGAATGACTTTCAGTCCCTCATTTTCCACAAAAGAAATAAAGAAGTCATAGTGCGGTATGAAGCTATAATCCGGCGTAGATGACCTTAGAATTTCCCTGATCTTTCTTTTATTCTGAAAATTTTCTGCTTTTCCGACTATTAAAATATGCATTCTATCATTTTCCATTACAACAGTAGCTGATAAAACTACACCACCCTTCACTCCTTGAGCCTGTGAAAAAATCTCTTGGACCAGGTCCCTCTCTTTGCCAATCACCTCAATGTCCTTAAATTGACCCGAAGGATATTGCCTTTTGATTGCATCAAATAAAGTAGTGCCTTCCAGTATACTTTTAAATGTCAGAAACGGCTTTTTTTCTTTTCTCTTTCCGGCTGTATGTTCTACCATAGCCAAATCCGGATGCTTAGCAATTTGATCCACACCCACGGCCGCTTTGATCCCGGCTGATTCTTTTTTCAAATCAACAGTGACATCAGTTGCCTCACCTTGGCCTTGGATCAGCATAGCCGTATTTGAAACGACCGTAGTGTCTGAAAGAGAACTAGCGTCTACTCCTCCCGAGAAATATTTTCTTGGGACAGTCTGGTGGGTAACCGGATCAATCTCTTCTTTGATGTAATTATAAGCCCCCTTTTTGAAGGCCTGGAGATAGGATTGGTATATGGCTTCAGGGGTAAGAGGCAACGGATAATGAAGGAGTTTTCCCTGCTTGTCCCTTACTCCATAACCCTTAGCCCTATACCCAATTCCTTCAATTTTATTTTTATTCACATAAACTTCCGCCAGGATGCTGTCTTTGATTTTGCTTTTATACCAGGTGGCTAAAATAAGACTATTATAGACTTGACGTAATTGGGCGAAATTCTTGCCTTCGTTAACTTCTTTAGTGAGTTCCGGGATAACCACCTCGCGTACGATACGGGAGGCGAGGGAGTTTACGTCATTTGGAGACATAGCCAGATCCTTCGCCGTGCCCAGGATGACCTTGCTTTTATTAAAGGCTAAATAATCCTCTTCAAGCATGACCTTTAGCTTTGCATCTACCACATAGGCCGTTGCTGCCTTAGCATTTTCATAAATAACTGCCTTTTCCGGAACTATCCAGACTTTATTAAATGTATTTACCGGAATGCTGGTTGTTCCGAATTTCCTTTTTGATTCTTCATAGATCCTCTTCCAAAATCTCTTGCCTGTTTTATCCTCTGGATAAATTAAGCTGGCGGTGATTTGTTTAAGCATATAATCTTCAGCTAAGAGGTCCCTACCCATTTCTGTCAAACCAAACGCTTGCGGAATAATCCGGTCCTTTTCATAAGGACTTAGATTGACCCAGAGGTCTTTTTCGGGAATCGTAAGACTGGCGAGAAAATATTTGATGAGTTTGGAGACCTCCGTTCGCCAAATTCGGTCCGCGTTTCGGTCGTTTCCCCATTTAGAAGAAAGTAGATCGCCTTTATACAAAATAAAATCAAATCGAAATGGTTGATTCGGATAGACTTTGATACCTTGAAGGACAGGAGGATTAAATGAGGGACTTAAATGGACAATCGTCCCTGGAATCGGCATAACAATGACGGACACTTCTCTAGCCTGAGTGATGGGGACATTAAGAGACACTCCTCCAACGGACATAATCAGCACAAGGGCTGTTAATCTATGCAATAATTTATATACTGGCATACTAGAAGTATGACATGTTATCCAGGCTTTGACAACCGGGGCTCATCTTAGAAAAACCAACCAAAACGGGGATTTTGTCAATAGTTGACGTTCATCAGACAAAGTCCATGGGCAGGCGCGGTGTCCATGGCATTTTTGCGGTCGCAGGATTTCAATATTTCAGGCATTTCCTCTACAGCCAATTGCCCTGAACCAATGGCCAAAAGCGTGCCTACGATATTGCGTACCATTTTATATAGAAAGCCATCGGCTGTGACATCGATATAAATGAGATCCCCTTCTTTCTTGATCGTTAGTTTACCAATGGTACGCACAGTCTGGCGTTCAGCCCTTAGGGGATCATACGCTTGAAAAGATTTAAAATCATGGCGCCCGACCAAATGTTTAGCAGCTTTGCGCATGGCCAACAGATTTAAAGGGTACGGATAAAAATAGACGCGGCTTCTTAAAAATGCTGAACGATACTTGCGGTTCAAAATAGTATAGCGGTAGGTCTTTACCTTGACGCTGTATTGAGCGTGAAAATCACTTTTGACCTCACGCGCCTCGTGCACCACAATATCGCCCGGCAACAAGCTATTAAGGGCACGTTGGATCTCCAAAGGCTTCATGCGCGTCTTGGCCTTAAATGAGCTGACCTGTCCTTGTGCATGGACTCCGCTATCTGTACGGCCTGAAGCGATAACTTTAACCGGAGATTTAAAAATCTTCAAAAGCACCGTCTCAATGGCCCCTTGCACCGTGCGTTCCCCTTGGGCCTGCGTCTGCCATCCGCAAAACTGCGTTCCGTCGTATTCAAAAGTGCATTTGAAATTTCTCATCAGGGATTGACCAAACACATGCGGGAGATGACGATGCGGCCGCGCAGGGAGGAGACCCTGTCGGAATAATTCTCCAGGTTGACTTCGTTGATAAAGTACAAATTGGGCTGTTGTTGAAGCAAATAAAGAAACTCCACAATATCCAGCCACTGCCCGTCAATCTCGAGCTCCACCATCACAAACTTGGCTTCCTTTTGCGTGACCGATTTCTGAGGCTGAATGTTGGCAATATGGATATTGCTTTGACGGGCAGCAGATTCAATCTTAGAAACGATAGTCGGCATTTGTGCTTCATCGGAATCAACACCGCCAACCAGATTTATCAACTGCTGATATCTGGCCTCAACAAAGGGCTTTTGGGCCACCATCTGGTGGGCTTTAACGAGCTGGGCTTTATCTAATCGCAACCGATCATTAATATCGACAGAACCTTGATGCATGGGCTTGACGACAAATTGCAGGACAATAAAAAGGACAATTAACCCCAGGGTAACAAGCAGTATAGTGGTTTCGCGTGGACTAAGCTTCTTCATCTCAATGACTTTCTGTTCATTCTTTATTACTCACTGTTTTAAGAGTGCTTGTGATCTTAAAATAATCTACTTCCCCCTGCTGGGTGATCCTTTTGTTCACATAATCGAGGCTTACATTAGAAAAGTCGGAGGAATCGACCATGCCTCTTTGGAACTGATTGATCTCAACTGAGTTTGAGGACATCCCCTGAAGGGACAATGTGTTTTCATCGCTGATGGTTATGCTTACCAAATAAACTTGCGCCGGAAGTAAGCGGTTGATTTCATGGGCCAAATTAGAAAAAATCAGACGGTGCCTGATCATGCCTTGGATATCATTGATTTTCGCCAACTGGTCCTGCACGGCAAAGGCTTCGCGCTTGGAATCACGCAACTGGTCTTCCAGGTGAGCCAACTGGACATTTTTCTTAAAGAAACCCATCCCAAAGGCCAATCCTAAAGAAATCAAAGCTGCCACCATCCAAATGCCTAAAATGATCAACTGGCGCTTATAAGCCCGTCCCTCCTGGGCCTGTCTCACCGCCCTTGGAATTAAGTCAATAGGAGCCCTTTCGGCACTAAAAGCAACACCCGCCAGGGCGGCCACAGAAACACCATCATCTGTCAATAACTTAGGCCACTTGACACCACGCGCTAACCCCAAACTTTCTGTTAAGGGAATTTCCTTGATCGTCAAATCATGCTGAAGCTTGGTCATCTCTATCCCCAACGCATAGGCCCTATTGGCTGTACTTGCCAAATAAACGGTGTCTACCCCTTCAGCCGAAGGCTCATGACCCGTATTATGCTGGGTCAATTCCCATTGCTTGAGGATCTCCGTATATCCTTCCTTCTGCATTTGCTCAAAGCCGACGGGTATCTCCCGGGAGGTCAACCAATAGGATTTGCTGCACAAACAAATTTCGCTATGGTCAACGTCCAAATCAAAAATGGCCGCCAACCTATCAGGGACATTGGCCTGCTGCTGGAACAACAACCATAGGCCCACTGAAGAAATTGTCATGCGGTCAACAGGCACCTTGGCATCGGAAAATATTTTCCAATGGCGCATCGCGATCTCTTGGGGAATGATGACCACCGCCACCTTCGCGTAACCGTCTGGGGTTTTAGAAAGTATTTGAAAATCGATTTCAACTTCTTCTTTGGAGTAAGGAATGTGGCTGCCTACCTGCAAATCAATCATCGAGCGTATTTCTTCCACCTTATGCGAAGGGAATACCATGTTACGCAGAATGACCCGGGAGCGCGGAACCAGGATAGTCACACGGCTGTCAGCAAAATTTAATTTTCGCTGCTTGATAAAAGCGCTCAATAATTGGGATATCTCATCATCATTCTTGTTCCCCGTTTTAAGGAGCTCCACACCGGTGATTAATTTCTTTTGGGTGACTGTTCCCTGAAGAAACTTGATCATGCCTTCCTGAATATAAAAAACTATATTTGATTTCATAGTATCATTCTAATATGGATCCCCGATTAGAGCATTCGGGGATGACATTATTTAATCCCTTTGCCAGGAGGCTATTTCTCCCGGGGAACCTTGAAGGCGATGGATGACTGCCTCCAGGACCGTACGCGCACCGCTATCACCGTCAACACCCACCACCCTCGCCCGATAGTAGCTGGATAGGCCTTCCTGCAGGGCCACTGGCCAATTGGGATCATTAACGCTGGCAATAGAACTTCCCCCGTCATCCACCGTAAAAGATTGTCCATCAGCGCCATCCCTGATTAGGTTGGCCTGGCTAATGACATCTCCGGGGCTAAGGGATGGATTAAGGCGGGCTGCGGCATTGGCCACAGCCTGGAGCACATCATTATTGGCCGTATCTGTGTTGATCCATAACCCATTTTGAGGATCCCCATAAACCGTCACGTCATCCTTGATTTTATAAAAAATATCCATGGTCATGCCATCTACTTCTAATAATTCCATCAGGTTTTGATAGGGCTTGTTTTTGGGTTTGAGCAGGGATTCATCCAAATTCATAAACGAACTGTTGCCGGTTATTTGACCGGCTCCCGCGTAATTAACGACGGCCATGGCCAACTTATCACCTTGCGGCTGTGATAACCCTTGCAGCTGCAAGAGGGCGCTAAGGACTTGGAAATTGGTCACACTAATCGCATTGATGTTAATTTTACCATCTTCATCACGGATCCCATATTCTAAATGCGGCTTATTGTCTCCCGTATTATAGTTACGGGCAGCCCACTCGACGATGGCATAGGTATTCTTTCCGACGTCAATATGTGAAAACGTGTCTTCAGGACTTTTAGTTGGATCAATAGCGATACCCGTCGTATAGAGCGTGTCCTTGGTTGATGGGGACCTCTGCAAAAGATCCAGTATCTTATTAAGCCCCGCACGCGCGGCGGCATAGCTGCGCAATTTTCCCCGGTACGTTTCCAGGACAGACACTTCTAATGAAGAACGCCTGCCCAAACCCCAGGCGATCAGCGATAAAATCAATAGAACCCACAACACCATAATTAAGACGACCCCTTTATTGTTCATGATGGTAGCTGGGCACGGGGCTTAAGAATATCTCACGTTTAAACATAAGTCCGGCTTGAGGTTGTTTAGGATCATACAAGACAAAATTGCAAGAGACCGCCAGAGGAAGCCCGGGATCAGTCCAGGAATCCTGGTAATCAATTCCCTGGGCGCCGCTGGTATGTAAATTCTTTGAAAAAGGGGCGTATTGGCAATTAAAACTATCTTTTTTGAGGCCGGCCGCGACCACTTGGACCGAGGTGTCAGTGGTCGTCTCATTGAGCCAATCCCCCAGGCTGCTTTCCTGACGCAATAAGAATTCAATGGGTAATGACTTCAAGGAAAAACTAGTGATGCTGCTTGAGGGATTAGTCACGCGTCCAACCATTGTCCTTGTCACAGATCCTTGGTCTATCAGCCCGCTAAAATACCGCACCCTTTTGATGCCTTTCGCCGTCTGCGTTAAAAAAGAAAATTCTTGTGGCCGGCCGTCGAAGATGACCGCATCAGGATAACTGGCGGAAAAATCGAGGCTAATCGCATTCTCCAAATCATGGCTCAAGCCCTGGTCTGCCATGAGCACTTCCATATAATTATCATGGACCCGGCGCATCCGGTCATCCAACTTTGTGGCTGACCAAAACATATTATAAATGCTGACACCGATGATGGCGGTTATGACCAACCCCAGCAAGAGTTCGACGAGTGTAAAACCATGGGGAAGATTAACCTTGAGTTTCATCGGGATTATAAATAATGGTTGTCAGCTCCAACTGGCCCTGGGTATGGCCCGAAGGCCAATTAAGTGTCAGGCCGATCTTTCTTAAATGATCATTAATGGTGTCTGTCTGGGCCTTGACTGTGAATTTCTCATAGGGCTTTTCTATAGCCTTTGGATAGGCATCTAGCAAGTCCTCGGAAGCATTAGTCGCATATACCAGCCCCAATCTATTTTCCATCACGATTAAGGACCTCACCGATTCTTGAAAACGCACTCCCGTGCGAAAATTCGTCAGCAAGGCCTGGGCAATAAAGGTCAGACAGATGCTCACGATCACAATCGACAAGATAGCCTCAAGCAGCATAAAGCCCGCTTTATCGTTATTCATTATCCACCGTCGTCATCATCCCCCTCACCTGCCTTGAGGTTAACTCCGTCTTTTGCCCGGAAGATTCCAATTGGATGGTCGCTGAATCTATCGTCCCGTCCGGATAAAACTCTATACGGTCCTGGGATGTGTCGAGATTAATTATGTCTGGGACCGTGTGCATTTGGCCGAGAGGTCCCTTAACAGGCTCAAAGGAATCTTGGCTCTCGGTCTCCTCGTTGATAACGGCACGTACCAGGCCATAGGAACGCCGGTCATCCGCAAATGACAGCGCGTAGATACGTTCCTGGCCTATGGCCATGGCCTGGGCCCAACGGCTGCACTGGAGCAAATCTGAAACGGTCTTGCTTAATTGAAAACGCGAGTAACCTTTTGAAAAATTAGGCGCCGCCAGCGCTAATACGATGCCCGTAATAATAAGGACCAATAAAATTTCAATAAGGGTAAAAGCGTTATTTCGTTTCATTGCCCCAATTGGTGATATCCTTACTGTCTTCCACCCCGTCGGGTCCCAGGGATGAAAGATCATAGCTTTCGGGATTTTGCGTTCCCGGAGAGACATAAACATAATCATGCCCCCAGGGATCCGTCGGAATCTTCTTTTTCTTGAGATAGGGACCATTCCACTGGGCTGGCACGGGAGAGGCTGTCGGCGCCGTAATCAAGGCAGCCAGTCCCTGCTCGGTGCTGGGATACTGACCGACATCCATGCGGTACAAATCCAAGGCCGTACTCAAGTTTGATTCAATGTCCGTCCTGGCCGCTGTTCTTCGTGCCTGCTCGCTGCGTCCGGCGATATTGGGTACAAGCATGGCCACCAATATCCCGATAATAATCACCACCAACATGATTTCAATTAATGTAAAACCGTGTTTTTTATTGTGGAACATTATCCCCTCCCCTAACCCGTGTTTATGCTATTGCAAATTTGATAACCTGCATGCCGCAGAGAGCGGCAGGCCTCCCACAAGGGGAGGGGAATCAAAGTCAATTGATGATCATATTCATCTGAAACATCGGTAAAAGCATTGCGACAACCATAAATCCCACCATGCCTACGACCACAACCAGCACCGCAGGCCCCAGGATTGTCACAAAGGCCTGGGCTGTGCCCTGGCTTTCGCGTTCACAATTCGCGGCCAATTTGTACAGTCCCTTTTCCAGTTTACCACTTTCCTGGCCTACCGCAATCAAATCAACAGCCATCTCAGGAAAAAGCGCGCTGGCTTTAATGGCCTGGGTCAAACTCATCCCGGATTTGACCCGAACAGCCATTTTCCTGACTTCCTCTTGCAAAGCACTATTGTCAACCACCAATGTCACTGACTCAAGCGCCGTTACAATGGGCACACCGCTTTCTAAAAGCATTCCCAATGTCCTGGCAAAGCGGCTTAGTTGGGTATTTTCGATAAATGACTTTAACAAGGGCACCTTCAAGGTAAAGGTATCGAGCCAGGTCTTTCCCTGCGGCGTTTTCAAATAGGAACGCCCCCAATAGACGACGCCACCGATAACAGCAGCCATAAGCCACCAATAACCCGCAAATATTTGGCTCACCGCAATGACGATCCTGGTCGCCAGTGGTAATTGAGCGTCAAAATCCTCAAACATCAAGGTCAACCTGGGTAAAACAAATGAAAGCAGGACAAAGAGCGTCAGAAGGCCAACCAAAAAGATGATCGCCGGATATAATAAACTTGCCTTGACCTTGGACTGCACTTGCATATCCGTTTCTAAAAATTGGGCCAATCGATTTAAGACCAATGGCACCTGCCCACTATTTTCCGCGGCCTTGACGGTATGGATATAGAGAGGAGAGAAAATGTGTGGATATTTAGCCAGAGCAAAAGAGAGGCTCCCCCCATGTTGCAGCAACAGCTTCATGGCCTCTATAATTTCCACCATCTGTGGATATTGGCGCTGCCGGGACAATAATTCCATGCACCGGGCCAATGGAATTCCCGCTTCCAATAAATCTGCTAACTGTCTGGTGAATTGATATAAAGCCGCCTGTGAGATCTTAATGTCCGCCCCTGGATTTTTTTCGAAAGCCGGCAGGGGTGTTATCATCTTTTCGTAGGGCTTGATCTCGACAGGTATCTGGCCGGCATTGGTCAGCTTGGTCACAGCCGCGGCAATCGTGTCAGCTTCTATAAAACCGGTGATGATGTCGGATGGTCCGGTTTTGGCTTTGTAGGAAAAATGTGGCATAATATTTGTTGTTATTTTAGAGATTGCTTCGCTTCGCTCGCAATGACGATCCTCCTTTAATTATCTTCCGTAACCCTCAACACCTCACTGGGACTAGTGAGACCTGCAGCTATTTTTTCCCATCCGTGCTGGCGCAAGGTTTTCATCCCATCTAAAATAGCATGCTGTTTAATTTCCCTGCTGGTCGCCCTTGCCGTGACCATGGCCCGTGTTTTTTCATTGAGCACCAAAAATTCGCAAATGGCTTGCCGCCCGCTGTAGCCGGTCATACGGCAGTTCTTGCACCCCACCGCTTCATAGATCACAGGAAGGACATTGCCCGGGCTTAAATCAAATTCACGTTTAATGATATCCGTAAACGGAGTGAGCTTTTTGCACAAAGGACATAAGAGCCTCACCAACCGCTGGGCCAAAAAACATTCTACGGAAGACGCGATCAAATAGGGCTCTATGCCAATATCAATCAAACGCGTTATGCCCGAGGCTGCATCATTGGTATGCAATGTGGAGAAGACCAGATGCCCTGTCAGTGACATCTGGATGGCGATTTGTGCCGTTTCAAAATCGCGCACCTCACCCACCATGATCACGTCAGGGTCATTGCGCAGGATGGAACGCAATGCCGCTGCAAAGGTC
>CAZKUL010000078.1:0-13264 GCA_964555945.1 uncultured Planctomycetales bacterium | reverse complement strand
AGATTCGAACTCACGGCCCCTTGCGAGGCAACGGTTTTCAAGACCGCCGCATTCGGCCACTCTGCCACCTCTCCAGAAATCATAAAATATTTATTTTGATACACTTATGATACTTTAAAAGTCTTTGCTTAAATTAGAATTAAACGAACTGTAATAGAATTGTGATAAATTTTTTATTTCCCTCGTTAGACCCACCTTCATCTAATAACATGTGATGGCTATTACTGCACCTTGGGAAGCTCATTCAAAATAGTTTGCAAATAAGGTTTGATTTTAGGCAGGTCTTGCTTAATCGTCTTCCAGACAACACGAGGCTTAACGCCAAAATATTCGTGGATTAACTTATGCCTCATTCCAGCCATTTCTTTCCAAGGGATGTCTTTGTGTTTATTACGGACACTGGAAGGAATCTTACCTACAGCCTCTCCCATGATTTCAAACGCCCGTATCACCGCAAAACTTGTCTTAACGTCCTTCTCAAAAGTCTCAAATTTCATTCCCTTTACAAAAAATTCAACCTTATCAATAGCATCAATAATATCAACTACAAAATCCCTATATTCCCTAATCATACGTAAACAACCTCACGCATGATATTCTTTCCAATGCTTGGGCGTAACGCCCCCTTCATAACCAAATCAACCTTTTTATGAAGGATATCACTTAAACGATTTTCAACCTTCATATAATCAAATAAGCCGGGTGTATGGGAAAAATCTACCAATATGTCAACATCGCTATTTTTCTTCTGCTCACCACGAACATAGGAACCAAATACACCAAGCAACTTCACCTTAAATTCTCGGCGAAGGTTTGGTTTATTTTGTTTCAAAGCCTTCTTTATATTATCTAAATCGCTCATAAGTCAAGTATATAGTAAAAACGACTAAAAATCCATGGTAGCATCAAATCACTGTTGAACTTGCGAACTTTGATTTACTCCTTCATTAAACTTTTTAAGCTGGTCTTGAAGCGTATGTTCATTAGGATAACGCTTCACAAGGTCAGACTCAATATTGACCGCATCTTGATATTTCTTCATTTTATAAAGAATTTCCGCCTTCGTATCTAAATAATGCCAGTCTGACTTATACGCTATTGCCTTATCAACCAATTTAAGGGCTTCATCAAGATTTCGGTTCTCTTCAGCATATTTCCATGCTAATTCGTTATTAGCCATGGCCTTTATAGAAAAACCTTGCAGATAAAAAACAAAACTGAAAACTAACATAAAAACAGCCATGACAATATAAAAAATACAGGCAGTCAGATTTGTTTTCGTGTCATTTTCCTGAAAATAAGTATTTATATCTTTAACTACTTCGGCGAGTAATTTGCTCTGATTAAAAGGCTTTATCCTGATTTGGCCTGTACCCATCCAACCTTGTATAGATACCTATAATTCTGCTTGAACCGAAGTTAATTTTATACTCCCAATGGTTTCCTCAAATGCTAAATTCTTCTTCTTTAAAACAGAATGAAGCGCTTCTCTAATGGCAGAATCTGTAATTCCAAATGCCATATAGCCAGGTCTAAAAATTATCATAAAAGCAAATAAACAGATAATCATTAAAGAGTTCAATAAGCTCATGACATCAAAGCTATGGCCATAGCTAAAAAAGAAAGAATTGAATAAGCTTGGGAAAAAGCACAAAAAAATCATTCCAACCATCCATCTATATGGCATTAAAAATGGCTTCTTTTGAATTACCCCTTTGATACCAATAGCAAAATAAAACAAACCAATTATCCCAAAAAGAATCGGGAAAAGAATAAACATATAACCAATATTATTCATTTTAGTCCCCTTTCACCACTGTGCTAAAATTGTGACAAACATAGCCATTAACAGGCATCAAAGGCCATTAAATGACTGATACTAATTTTATTGCCTATCGTCGATAAAGTGATGGGAAGTAATGGCTATTAATGTAGAATTACACATTTCAAGACCGCTGCATTCGGCCACTCTGCCACCTCTCCATTACTACAAGACGTTATACTACAATAACTTACATCAAATAATATTTTGGACAACTTTACTGATTTCGCTTGGTGTCCAAATTGTGACGGTTTTAATTAGACCTTTAGCTATTTTTTGCTTATATATCACAATGCCCATTATTGAATGGAAGTATAACATTCTTTACCTTACCCTGTAGAACAAATTTACTCTTATTATCTTTTTAAGATTTCCCAATGTCCACCTTTGTCTGGCCCGATTCTCTTTAAAACCCCTTGATCCTGTAGTTTCTTTAATTGCTTCTTTACTCCCCCATCACTTAATCCAATCTGATTTGCAAGCCCTTCTCTTGTAACAAACTTATTTTGCGTAATTGCCTCTAATATTTTCTGGGTACTTTTCTGGGTACCAATTTGCCTTTGTTTTAAAGCATACTCTGGATCACGATAAAATATTACCCTGAAAAAAGTATCCGACTCAAAAACAAGCTCTTTAAGACCAGCCGTTTTCATAAGATCGCGCATCCGACGAATACCAGACCCAACCTTCTCCATCTTATCCATACGATGAAAAAGATCAGCAATAATAAGATTACGCCTAACCGACTCTTTACCAAAATTGCTTTTGGTAATACCCTTTGGGCTTGATTTGTTCATTTCTAAAAGAAAATCATAACGACATAAATTCCCTAGTATTATTAATAATATGCAAACTATTATTAGAGCTATTCTCCTTTCATAAGAATCCCTTAGCATTAAACATATCAACATCAAGAATAAAGGATATACCAAATAAAATTTTTCCTCAACCGCAATGGTCCATAAATGGGCCAGTGTGGGAAGCTGTATGGAATCATAATAATTTTGTATGAATACAAAATTTATCCAAACACAATGAAGGGGATTGTAATGCGCATCTTGCGCCGTACCCCCTAATATGATGCGCAAGCATCAGTATTAATCCTGCAATAATGGTAAGGATATATTATGGAACAATTTTTAAAAATCGTCTAAAATAAAATTTTTTAATTCTGATTTTGCCGCTATCTAAATCCTCCAACAGCAATCCTGTAATCAAGAATCCACTGATAACAAAGAATATATCAACACCAAAGACTCCAACAGCGGCAATTTTTACAAAAGGAATAAACAATACCCCCAAATTGGGACTTAAGTCGAAAAATATCAAAATATGACTAAGGATTACCCAAAGGACGGCGATGGCCCTAAAGCCATCCAAAAACAAATAATACTTTTTTGAACTGATCATAGATCCTTAAAAACATAGATAGCCATAGATGGAATTTCTTGTTATCTAGGTTCTCCCAAAGCATGGCGGAGTTGCGAAATACTGCCTGCATCTAAACAACCTTCTGCCCTCTTTAAAATTCCATTTGCCGCTTCAAATTCTGATAAATGCAAATAGTCCTTCATTAACAACATGTACCCGGATGATCTTCTTGGATTTAACACAAGCGCCTTCTCAAGCATTTCCTGAGATTTCTGATAACTTTTATTAGTATAGTATATTTCACCTAATGAAAACAAGGGATCAGGATAATCAGGGAATCGAGAGAGGATTTGTTTGAACAAATTTTCTGCTTGCTGAAATTACCAAGCAGCATATAACTCTCGCCCAGAGCAAAAACATCACTTGGCACCTGATTTCCCAACAAAATACTTTTTTCCAAATAGGCCCTGGCTTTATCAAATTCTCCGGCGCTTAAATATTCCCTCCCTAAAAGCGCATACCCTCTGCTATTGGACGGATAGTCTCTCACCCACGCCCATGCCACATCATAATTGCTTTTCCAATCCCCGTTTAAAAACAAGGTCTTTGTCATACATATCAAGATTAAAGTTGCATAAAGCATTCCCGATAAGCGTGGCGAATACTTCTTTAGAAGCTCACTTTCGAATACTTCGTGAAAGCAGAACGCAAGAACTATCAATAACCCCACCGAGGGCAAATACATGAATCGGTAGGCCATCGGATTAGCGATGGGAATTAAATTTGAGACTGGAATGTAAAAAATTAAATACCAGAACAAAAAAAGCAGCATTTTCTATAATTGCGCCAGAATGTAAATAGAACTGTCAACAAAGTAATTAAAGCCAAATCTGCCCGTATTGTTACCCCCAAACTTGGAGGAGATGGGCAATATAATCCAGGTATCAGTTTCACTGTCCAAGGCAAAAGCGCATTAACCAAATAGTTGTACCAAATAAATCCCATAATAAGGCAATGATTGACAAAAGACCCACCTAACCAGTGAAAAGAAAGGGACGCGTTTGGAAAAACAAGAAAATAGAGATACAGGAAAAAAATCAGGACAGGAGCAAACCCAAGATAGTATCTTCCCATAGACTTCAAACTTGGACGCGGCGTAATCAGCACCTGATCAAATAATATAATCACAAACGGCAACACCAGTGACGATTCCTTACTGAACAAAGCAAGAAAACACATGACCAAAGACCAATAATAATTCTTATTCTTAACATATCCCTTTTGGGCAAATCTCATCCAAAAATAAAAAGAGAATAAGGTAAACATTGTAGCAAGAATGTCTGCCCTATAGCTCATCACAGCCACAGCTTCGGACTGAATGGGATGCAAAGAAAAAAAGAGTCCCGCAAAAAAACCCAAAATCGATGACGAGAAAATCCTATTCACTATCCAATAAACCAAGACAGAATTTACAGAATGAATCAAAATGTTAATAAGATGAGAACCGTATGGTTTAGCGTGAAACAAATGGTAGTCAATGAAATAGGTAAAATTTGATGCGGGCCTATAACTGACACTCCCAGTCTCAAAATCAGATTTAGCATCACTGCTAAAATTTATATCCCGGGCATTAGAAATGTAGCCTTTTTCGAATAGCCGAGGCAAATTCTGCCACGAACTATAGAATGTATTTCTCTCAATGATAATACTATCATCCCCCACATAGTTATTAAAAAGCAATGGGCTATAGACCAGGAACGTGATTATAAAAACAAAAAGACCCTGTCTTTTCTTGAAATAAGAAACAAACTTTAATAGTGTATTCATGGATTAATCTTAATCAAAAATTCTTACCAGATGATTTTCTAAGCGCTTCAACAAATTGAGGGTTGATAATGGTCCCTAATTCACCTGCCCTATGTAAATCTTCCCACGCCCTATCATATTCTTTTAGCTGAAAAAAGGTAACAGCCCTATTGTAATAGACTTCTGGGTATTGAGGATTGATGGCCATGGCCTTACTGTAATCTAACAGAGCCTTCTTAAAATCGCCTTCTTGGGAATAACAAATGCCACGGGTTGCATAAATTTCGACACGCTGAGGATTTATTTGAAGGGCACCTTCAAAATCAGACATGGCTTGAAGGCATTTACCTTCTTTAACAAATAAAAATCCGCGTTTCTCATAAGCCTCTTCAAGATTCGGGTTTATTTCAAGGGCCATAGCATAATCCGACAGCGCTTGATCCCCCCTTTTCTGCTCTTCGTAAAGAATACCACGATTCAAATAGGCCTCTGCATCATAAACATCTATCTCAATAGCTTTGTTATACTCAACCAAGGCTTGAGAGAGATAACCATCTTTATCAAAGATTATACCCCTGTTTGTATGGGCCTGCGCGTAGGAAGGATTTATTTCAAGAGCTTTGTTAAAATTAAGTAAGGCTTGGGTATAGTTTCCTTCCTTTGAGTACGTATTGCCACGGTTGTTGTAGGCTTCCGCGAAATCAGGGTCAATGGCTATAGCCTTATTAAAATCCGATAGTGCGCGGATAAAATCACCGTGCTTGCCATAGAAAGTACCAAGGCCATTATAAGCTCTTGCTTTGTGAGGTGACTTTCGGGCCACATCTTCCCAAAGTGTAAATTCACTTCTCCACACACGGTTTCGGTTGTAACTGACTAAAGCTAATACAGCGATAAGTGCTATCAAAATTACATATAAGACTCTACGGTCCTTGATGACCATTGATAAAGCACACACAATGGAAAGGAAAAACCCGAAGGAAATCAAATAAATCTTATGTTCAAAAATCACGTTAACACGAGGGGCGGTGTTGACCGAAAAAGTAATTAGAAGCCATGCCAAACCAAATGCAATTAATGGCTGTCCTTGACGTAATTTAAAGATTAAGAAAACTATATAACAAATCAAACAAAGCCCCAGCCCCGTTATTGGCGGATTAAAAATCCCGGTAGAGAGCGGATAATCATAGTCCAGGTTCTGGTTAATGGGAAAAATGAGCAATCGTAAAAAGGTGAGAAAAACACGCATTTGAGTCAGGAAATATCTACCTCCGGTAACCAGATCTCCCTGGTGAGATTCTGAAAGACCGGAAAAATGAAAGTAAATGTTGATAAAATCCGTGCGGACTAATTTCATAAACAAAAGAACAAAAATGGCACCTAGGAATATTATCGGCAGGTAAAATTTCTTGGGAAGAGATTTTATAAGAGAAGAATTTTGATTAAAAAAGATGTATTCAACAGCCAAAATCATCAATGGGATTGTAACTGCCACCTCCTTGGTCAATATCCCTAAAATGGCAAATCCAACGGAAAAGCAAAACAGCATATTTCTCTGTCTAGCTAAAGGTGATATTCGTCCTCGGAGATAGGTATAGACACTGGTCAGATAAAAAACGGTAGCCATGGATTCAAAGCGCTGAGAAATATAGGACACAGCCTGTGTCTGGCAGGGATGGACAAGGAATAGCAAGGCAATGATATACGGAAGTTCTTGATATAACGATGAGAATGATAACTCCGCTGTTGTTTTGACAGCCAGGGCTTGCATCCGATTACTCTTCTTATGTCCTTTTTCTCTCGCTGATTTCAATGTTGAGGGCGATTCTGTTACTCTCCCCTCTCTAAAAGAGATCCAACCCACCATCTTAAAAAGTAACCTGGCCAATGCCCATACCAACCCTGCTGCTATGAGATGGATAACAAAATTAAAAATGTGATATCCCTGAGGGTTAAAACCATTAATCTGATAATTAAATAGGAAGGAATAAACACCTACCATCCGGGTCCATGGCAGGATGGCCCAGATCTGGTCAATTTTATCGAAACTTCTAATATATGGAGTATTAAGAATATAAAAATTATCGTCGAAAACGAAATCATACCTAAATGTTTGGGCATAGATGGCCAAACCTATAAGAATAAGCAGTAGCCAGCGTACGGGATAATACCATCGTGAGGATGGATCAAAAAACATAGGTATCTTCCCTATCCAAAGGAATCAGGTTTCCATAGTAAATGGCCTTGGAAATATCGGAAAGTTTTAATAGCTGGGAAAACTTGGCTAAACCAACACCTTTGGGCAATAATTGACGGGCTAATTCAAAACGGGGTGTCACCTTAATGACCCGATTCTGAGGAGCCCAAGGTAACAACCGTATATGAAGGCTGGGATTATCATTCAGAAAACCCAATTTAATGCCGAATTCTAAAATATCCCTGATCAAGAGAATGGTCAGGTTGACTATTTTCGGTTTTTGCGTTTTAACTAAATGCATACGATAGGACTCGATAACTGCGGGGGTCAATTGGGCGAGTTGATGGACTTGAGGATAACTTCTGGTCAAAAAGCTGCTAAAATGATCGATGGTGCTCATAAATCGCTGAACACTTTTAGGACCATAGGGATGCTGGATTCTGGCCTCATCGATAAAGCGTTCAAAGAAATCCGGCAGCTCAATATGGCGGGCGATGGTCAACGCTTCACCACCGGCAATCTTTTCCTCTACCTGCCGCAAAAGTCTCTTAGCTTCATCTAAATCTTTTCCAGCTACCTGCGAATAGAGCAAGCCCCGCGCCACGAAATCAATGTAATAGAGATCCTTTATTTTGCGGATTTTTCCCATTAATAGGTGAAGAAGATGATATAAAGCAGGACACCAATAACAACGACCGCAAACAAGTAAAAATCATTAAAATAAAAAAAATCGCGGAGGCGTTCGGCCGGGGTATAGCTATGAGAGATGTTTTCAGAAACGACTTCGCCTGTGGAAAGGATATTAACCACTTCATTGCGTTTAAGTCGCAAAAATTGGTCCGCGATTTTGTAGGCCTGGAGGTTTCCATTTTCAATGAGATCCATGACCTTTTTTTCAGACACAGCAAGAATTTGGGCCGTCTCGCGAACAGTGATATACTGGCTGCTCATGACCTAACCTTACCTGAAGAAGCCCATTGATCAATCTGGGCGCGTTCAAACCTCCAATTATCTCCTTCTTTCGTCGCTGGGATCTTGCCGCTGGAGGCCAATTCAAGAATGGCTGGTATTTCAATCTCCAAATACTGGGCCAAGTCATCAAGGGAAAGGACATCTTCCAGCATATGACAATGCCCCTGGAAAACAGCGCCTTCAACAATATTGAGTTTAGGCGTTGAAATATCCCCATGAAGCACCGCGGTTGGCATCATTACCAACATTTTCTTGGCAATGACATTCCCTTTGACCTTGCCGGCCACGATGACATTCTCACCGATGATGTTAGCCTCAACTTGCGCGGAGGAACCGATGGTCAATGTACCCCGTGTATCGAGCTTTCCGGTGTAACGCCCATGGATTTTTAAATTCACCGGATCAGCAAAGATCAATGTTCCCTCCATTTGGGCATTAATCTCAATGATCTTGTCTTCTGGAATTTCTTTATGTTCCCTGTGATCTTTGCGGTTAAAGGCCATAGAGACCTTTCTTTCCGAATCCCGACGCTTGGGCCATATCCCCAAGCCGGATTCCGTTTAAGGGTTAATGTATTAATCTATGTTATAACAAAATAATATCCAAAGGTCAAATATTGCGCCAGTGATAAGCCAGACCAGCGATCATAGCTGCATTATCCAGACATAAGGCCATGGGAGGGAAAAAGACTTGGATCCCCTGTGAGGCTGCCTGGGCCCTTAAAGTTGAGCGCAAAGCGCTATTGGCCGCCACACCTCCTCCTAGCAACAACGTGTTCGCCTTAAGCTTACGGCAAGCTTGAAGTGATTTTGCCACCAGTACCGCAACAACACTCTCTTGAAATGCATAAGCTACCTTGGCGACCGAATAGCCGGGTTCATGTTTATGTCGTTGCGTGTAATAGAGAACTGCTGTTTTTGTCCCGCTAAAAGAAAAATCATGGTTGCCCTTAAGCGGTGCCTGGGGAAACTTGATCTCATTATTGACGCCTTGCGCGGCCAGACGGTCAATGACAGGTCCGCCTGGGTAACCTAAATCCAGGATACGTGCCACCTTATCAAAAGCCTCGCCAGCGGCATCATCACGCGTCACACCCAGCAATTTAAAATTCACAAAACTTTTAATGTGAAAAAGACTGGAATGCCCCCCGGAGACGACCAAGCCTACAGCCGGGAGACGGTCTTGGGGACAGCATTGATGTTCTTGGCCCAACTGCAGGTAATTGGCATAGAGATGCGCCTTGATATGATCAATTTCAATCAAAGGCTTGTTGGTCGCATGGCTTAAGGCCCTGGCAAAACAAAGCCCAACTAGCAGGGAACCTATGAGTCCAGGTGCGCGGGTCACCGCGATGACATCAATATCTTTTAGGTCCATGCGGGCCATCGCCAGACTTTCAGCAACGACACCATCAATGAATTCTATCTGCCGACGGGAAGCAATTTCAGGGATGATGCCGCCAAAACGTTGATGGTCCTTAAGACTGCTCGCAATGATATTAGAATGCACCTTGACACCATCGGATACAACCGCGGCGGCAGTCTCATCACAGGAAGTTTCTATGCCAAGTATATTCATTAGTTCCGAAGCAGCTCTTTGATGCTGACGATTTGAAAACCCTGGGCCACCAGCATTGGAATTTCATCTTTAAGCACCTGCATGGTCAAATGTCTGTCATGGCCAATGGCCACCGCATAACCCCGACGGCGGGCTTTTTGGGCAAGGACAATGATTTGTTTGATGATGGCCTCTCTGGTGTTAACATTATCCAAAAAGACATCCCTCTTGCCAAACGCCAAACCCATTTCATCAGCCAGGCCCGCACATACCGTATGCGGCGCGGTCATGCTGTCGATAAAAAACAACCGTTTTCTCTTTATCTTTTTAAAAATAAGCTTCATTAAAGACCTGTCCTCAGTGGCTTTAGACCCCATATGATTATTGACACCTTCAATCGAAGGCAATTGGGCCAAATCCTCATCGACAATCTTAGAAACCAAGGCCGGATTCATGGTCGTTTTGATAATATAATTAGGGGGATAAAAATCATAATTATGCTGGGCTTCCAGAGGCAGATGCAACATGGTCAATTTATTGGAAAGACCGGCACAATTAGCCACATCCTTGGTATGCCGTAGCCCCGGTAATATGGAAACAGCCAACGGTTGAGGGATCTCCATTAGATATTTACAATTCGCTGTGCTCTGCCCCCAATCGTCAATAATGAAGGCGATTTTCCCTCCGGAGCCAGAAACATTAACAACCAATGGCCTTGGCCTGTGCGGGTGATACGGGGATATAGGTTCAGGCTTATTTTCAACCGGCATTGCAACTTCAACAGTCTTGGGTGGCGAGGCGACTTCTTTTTTGTGTTCATGTCCTTTTGAAAACACAAAAAAAAGAATAATACCAATTACAAACAAACCAAGCACGACGGCCGCAACCGTTGTGTCGTTATTTTTAGGGGTACTTGTTTTTCTTTTTTTGACCATTTATAGTAGAGATCCTTCGCAGATGCTCAGGATGACCCCGCGACAATTGAGTCTGGGTCACTTTTGTTGAAATTTGCGGTAGATTTTTATGCCTTTAATTACATTGATGGCGCTCTGCAGCTGTATGTCAGATTGATCTTTTTTCTTTAGATCCATTAACTTCTTATCACTTGAAGACAAATCCTTGTTCTTGTCCTCTTTATGTTCAAGATCAGCAAAGAGGGCATCCACATCCTCGCTGTCCTTTTTCTTGGGCTTATCCCCCTCATTATCATCATCCGCACTCGATTTATTTTCTTCTATCACGACATCCGGCGTGATGCCGATACCATTGATGCATACACCTGAGGGCGTAAAGTATCTGGCCGTAGTTAAACGCAAGCCTGACCCGTCAGGTAGAGGTATGACCGATTGCACAGACCCTTTTCCAAAAGATTTGACCCCCACCAGTACCGCTCTTTTATTATCTCTTAATGCCCCGGCCACAATTTCACTTCCCGAAGCAGAACCTTCATTAATCATGACCACCATGGGCCAATCCAAAAATTCACCCCTGGCATTTTGTGATTTGGCCATGAAATCCTCAGCGGAATGCCTGCCCTTGGTGGAGACAATCGTATCTCCCGCCGGCAGAAAATCCTCGGCAATCTTGACAGCCACATCCAATAAACCACCAGGATTATTACGTAAATCCAGGACCAAACTGTCCGCACCTTCGGTCTTTAATTTTTCCAACGCCTGGTGTAATTCCACATATGAATTCTCACGAAATTCGGTCAGTCGCACATACCCGATATGATCATCCAGGATATGCGGATCTTTGATGTCATCCACATGGATAATTTCCCGGGTTATGACGAAATCTTTAACTAAATCCTCACCCTCACGAAGGACAGTAATCGTCACCTTGGTCCCCGGCTCGCCACGCAATTTCTTGACCGCATCATCCAGATTCATATCACGGGTCACATCGCGGCCTATCTTGACGATCTTATCCCCCGCCTTGATCCCCGCGCGCCAAGCAGGTGAATCTTCCAAGGGGGCAATGACCGTCAATAAATCATCCTTGATAGAAATCTCAATACCCAGGCCTCCAAATTTCCCCTCAGTTTCTGTTTTGAGGCCCTTATATTCATCGGGGTCCATGAATTGGCTGTGAGCATCCAGTGATGAAAGCATGCCATGGAGCGCCCCATATATCAGCTGCTTGGGTGTCTTTTCATCCACATATTCCGACTGGACGGTTGTCAGCGCATAACTAAACAGCTCAACTTGAGCATAGAGGTCTTTCTTGGCTGGGGCCGTCACCTGTGAAATACTGACAGTGCAAAGCCCTAAGGCCAAGAAGATAGCTGCCCAAACCAACATTCTTTTAGGCACCGTTTATTCTCCGTGTGATGAGTTCATTTAACTTTTTAGGGTTGGCCTTCCCGCCTGATTTCTTCATGGCCTGGCCAACCAGGAATCCGGCGGCATTAGGTTTACCGGATTTAATTTGTTCAACCACCGTTGGGTTCTGGGCGATGACTTCATCAATAATGACCATCAACGCCGAATCATCTGAAACCTGGGCCAAGCCCTTTTCTTGGATAACTTGTTCAGCCCCTTTGGCTTCATCCAGCATGAATGTCAATACTTCTTTGCCGACCAAATTACTGACCACGCCATCTTCGACCTTGGCAATGAGTACCACCAAATCCTTAGGTGTTAGTTTTAATTCACCTAGTGCCATCTTTCGATTGTTGATCTCCATGAGCACAGGGCCTGCCAGCCAGTTCGCTATCTTTTTTCCGCCCAAGGCGGATCCGCCTTTGGCGGAAGGCTGGGCATATTCCTTGATGGCCGCCTCAAAGAAATCAGCCATGGCACCATCAGCAATCAAAATATTGGCATCATATTCTGATAAACCATACTGGCTTAAAAAACGCAAATATTTGGCTTGCGGGAGCTCCGGTAATTCCGCCCGCACGCTATCAATCGTTTTATAATCAATCGTAAAAGGGACAAGATCAGGATCAGGAAAATAGCGGTAATCATGGGCCTGCTCTTTGGAACGCATGGTGATCGTGATCGCCTTCTCATCATTCCACAACAATGTCTCCTGGACAACCTTGCCGCCGGAGACTATCACCTGTTCGTGACGCCGCACTTCATATTCAAGTG
Organism: uncultured Planctomycetales bacterium; assembly: GCA_964555945.1. Lineage (GTDB taxonomy): Bacteria > Omnitrophota > Gorgyraeia > Zapsychrales > Fredricksoniimonadaceae > JABDGZ01. The sequence goes on along the minus strand of CAZKUL010000078.1, from coordinate 441 downwards.
CTGTCTTTACGGCCCGAAAAGAATTCATGTTCTTTAATTCTGTTTTTGTCCCCAGACTCGTCTGACCCAAAGGACGGATGGACACATTGGCATCACAACGCAAAGACCCTTTTTCCATGTCGCAATCAGAAACACCTAAATATTGCAATGTCAATTTCAATGTATGGAGATAATCATAGGCTTCCTGGGGCGAACGCAGGTCCGGCTCGGTCACAATTTCAATGAGCGGTGTCCCGGTCCGGTTGTAATCAACCAGCGAGCAGGAGCCTGAATTGTCATGCACCAATTTGCCGGCATCCTCTTCCAGATGCGCCCGCTTGATGCCGATGCGCTTTTCCTGATTGCCGCTTTTAATTTTCAAAAAACCATCCTTGGCCACTGGAAAATTAAAAATCCTTCAGGGAAATTTTCACCTGTTAAAACCTTTTTAAATGTATCAAT
>CAZKUL010000077.1:8913-13441 GCA_964555945.1 uncultured Planctomycetales bacterium | reverse complement strand
TTTTACGCAAGCGCACTATTGACTATAACACCGGCAAGGTCACCACCCAAGCCTACGGCCTCTTTAACCGTCCCGTGTGGGAAGCTGATAAGGATGTGATTACTGAGAATTTCTTTGATACCTTTGGCCGCTTCACCAATTCCAAGACATACCAGAATATCGGTACAGTGGACAATCCCCAAAAGGGCGAAGAGTTCTTCGAAGATACGGCCTTCCTCATCCGGGGAGGCAGGGCCATCGCCATGAATGCGGCCATTGCCAACCTGGAAGACCAGCACTACTTGACCTGGATCTACCATAAGGACGTTATCCATGATACGGCCGCTGTGATCGTATACGATAACCGTGATTTAGCACGGGAGATTGCCAGGTTTACGATGGATGATTTCAGGAATCCTTTAGGTCATGCGTTTAGCTTTAACACGGTCAGCATTCCGCAATATAATCCCGAATTCTATGGCGGACGTCTCGCGGCCAGGACATTGGAATACAACGCCAATACAGGCCGATTGACCAAGGACAGCCAAACTATTAGCTTTGATCCCGAGACTGGGATCACGGCTCTCCGTGAAACCAATGTCCGCAATGGTGAAGTCATTGAAAAGAGCATTGAACCTGTCTTCGGCCAATCCTTGAAGGAATCCAAGATAGATACATTGGGACGCCATATTGTCATCACCAATGTATACACGCCTAATCAATTAGCTGTCTTGTCCACCACGACCGTGGATGACCTTGTCGCAGTCACATCCATGGGGAGATACGATGCCACAGCCCATGAATGGAAACTTCACCAGACCCGTTGGAACTACAAACAAGGCGTCCAATTCATTGATGAAACAGTCAACAGCACCTTAAGCGCGGGCGGCCATCTGATCTTCGAGGACACCATTTATCCGCAAAACAGCTTTGTGCTGCATAACCACACCTATACCCAGGAAAATCGCCGGTATATTCCTGACTATGACAGGGATAATAATATCATCCGTATCACAGAGGGCAATTTGATCGGTGACATGTTTGATCCTAAGCAGATCACGGAATTTTCTAATTTCGGTGATTTCTTTGCGGCAGGCGACTCCATCACCACGCGCATTATTGACGGCCAGGAAGTTCCCTTTACCAAGGGGCACCTGTTGACTACACCCGAAGAATATTGGAGAACAGGAAAATTAAACGTCAAGCTCTCCAGCCTTATCTATGATGGTCGCGATGAATGGATAGAGACTAGCGACAAGGAAGGCCAAGTGACAGACAAGATTGACCAGGCCTGGGATGAGGGCCATCATAATGTTGTCGGCGAACAGATCACCCATTACGGTCGGTTTGACGTTCAAAACGTTGCCGAGAGCTCGGTCGCCATTGTTCGCCAGCAAGGCATGGATACGGCGTACTCTTCATCCGTCGATGCCACTACCTTAGAAGAAGCCAAACTCGGATTAGTCAGGACACAGATCACCAAGGAATTAAGCGGTCTCATCAGCCAGGAATTGAAAGATAGACGCGGCCGTGTCATTGAGAATCCTCTTGGGTTCATTGATGATCGTGGAAATTTTGAAGCCCAACGCAGAACCATGCTTTATAACTTCAATGATTTTGATATTCCGCAGGACTCAGAAACAGAATCATTGTTGGATGGCGTATGGACCAAGTATACAAGCTCCAAGCTTTTATCCGATTATGACGAAATCAAGGCCCAGCATAGCATCAGATTTACAGTCCATAATAATTTCTTGAGTTTTGATGGGGCCATTGCTAAATCAGTGTTCTTCGGCATTGATTCCATCAAAAGCACGATCCTGGATCCCAATAATCCAAATGGTATCTGGATGAGCGTGACCCCAACCCAAGTGAAATTAAGACCCAATACCACAGTTACCGAAAAAGCTGTCCGGGAAATCACAAAGAATGATTTTATAAAAGTTTGGCCCATCCTGGAACAAGCCATTGACACCAATAATGTTGATTGGCAGGAAATCAAGAATTACCGCGGCAACGTCATTGAATTAGACAAGGGTTATTTTAATAGGAACAACACCTTTGAAGTGACCAGAAGGATCCGTTCTACCTATAACGGTATTCCTGGATTAATTGACGTGGCAGACGGCACCAAGACGACCATGGTGGTTGGAGGTCAGGACATTATGGTCACTGACGAAAGCCATTTGATGACCGCGCATGGCGAAAGCATTAGCGGAGCAGGTATCTATACGGTACCAGTGGGGAAGATCTTCAACCAAATTCACAAGATCCGCTATGAAGGCACCAGTTACTTTCAGGTCATTGGGCAGGCGCCCTCAACGGACCGTTATTACCAGGAAATCCGTAATAATCTTGGTAACGTGGAAATCACCTTGCAGGGCTCCAAAGACGACCAAGGTCGATTTGTCCAGGACCGCGCTGAATACCGTGTTTATGAAACAGAAGGTTACAAATTTGGTAATTTCGACATCGCCGCAGCAACGATGGCAACCGTCGGCCCCATTGATGGGGAAGTCCCGGTTTCTTATTCTAATAACACCCACATTACCAATGATGACCGCTACCTTATTTATAAGACCCAAAAAGGCATTGGCCTTGAAGGGCTGTCATTGAATGGGGACATTTTTGAGAATCAGAGGGCCATTGCCGAGTTATTGCGAAAAACCAATCACATGGTGAAATTAATTCATCCTATCGAGACGGTGACCCAAATCAAGGATTATGACGGCAGGGAGGTCATCACCTTCTCCGGTTATTTGAATGAAGATTTTACAGGTTTCGGGACAGGTTCCCCGACATTCGTTTCCACCAATATGTATGATGAGAATGCAGTCAGCCAGCCCTTCGCCCTGGAAAGCCAGACCTTCTTCTGGAACAATCGCATGGGTGAGGGCATCAACCCTGCAGATGCGATCGCGGATAACCTGATAACTGTGAAAGGATATATCCATGTTGAGAAACCCGCAGTTATTGCCACGCTCAATGGCCTGACCTTTGAGCCCGGCATAGCGACGATCCCTAGTGTTGCCACCTATAAGTCACAAGATAAACGTGAAAATGGCTTAAGGACAAAATCTTTACGTTTAGATGGCAGCCTGTATCGCAGCTTCTATGAAGGTTCCGGCGAACAAGGGCCGGCCCTTTTGAATCTCTACTTTGACCGCCATGAATTACCTGAGTTTGGTTCAGAAAAATTAGGCAATGGCACTGAACGTCCTTATACGTTGTATCGTCCAACCCTATTTAATTTTAAGGGCAAAGATTATGTCTTGGTTGAAGAATTCATAACCCCTGAGAAGGGTCCTGATGGGAAATTTATTCTGGATACGCCTCATAGTTCGATTCTGGTCCATAATGGCACTATACTCCTGGTACGAGGCACGCTTCATGCCACCCGTAGGACACCGTTTACTTCCATATTGAGTTTTGAGGACATTGTTATCAACGGCGGTGTGGGCAAGCCTCTTGATATTCTCCTGGGCCATTCTGAAGCTGAACAAGCCTTAAAGTACATCCAAACCCATCAAGCTGGATTACGTTACGTTGATGCCGGTACAGATAATCTGAAATTTGAACCATATACATTGGCCGATAGAAGCATTGATTTTGTGATCGGCGGATCATCGCTACTGGGCGCATTAGCCGCATTATTGGCCATGGTAATTGCCTTGCGTGCCTTTGGATTTGCCTGGTACGCCATGCGTAACCGCAGGAAAGTGGATGCCAACAGTGTCCAACAGCAGATGCTGGATAGTATGGGCTTTACTAACGCCCAGACTAAGATCATCGTTGGTGAACGCATGGCCAATGGCGCTTATCTAAGCTATGAAGATTTAAGGGACAGGGTAGGGGCAAGATTGCAAAGCGTCCACCTGTTGTCCGCACGTAGGATCAAAGCAGCTATTGCCAGAAATCGCCTTGCCCGGGCCATGCACAACGCCAGTTATTTCACTTATGAAATGACAAGCGGTTTTGCCCAAACACAATATGAACACCTGAGCGCTCAAGCCGCCGTTAGCACACGGGCCTTGATGCAAGCCCTGGTTGCTTTAAGTCCTGCAGTGGATGATCAAACCTCCAGGTTAAATACAATCAATACATTTGCCAGATTTGTGTCGAATGATGAGGCCCGCAGGATCATCAACTCTGCGTATGTCCAATCCTTGGTGGGCCATTTCAGCACGGAACGTGCGGCAGGAGCCATATTGGTCAAATTGTATGAAAGCATGCTTAATATCCAAGCGTTCAAGGCAGAAGTCCATGCCCGCGTGACCCAATTAATGCATGAGAGCGGCATGTCCGCTGCCTTCCCAGATCAACAGGTTGCCTTGAGGGAAACCATGGTTCGCAATATTCTTGGCGCTACGTTATTACCGGAAAGCTTCAATTTCCATCATAAGGACATCTCATCTGACCTTATCGTTTATTCCTGGGATGATTTGCGCAAAGGGCCTAATATGGACTTGCAGCTTACGAGCGAATTAGTCTCCATTGAAAAACTCTTTAGCTTCCAGGTGATCTTCCAGAGGGCATTGTTCAGCTTGGC
>CAZKUL010000077.1:0-8813 GCA_964555945.1 uncultured Planctomycetales bacterium | reverse complement strand
TAGAAAAACCGCCATTGATAATGTCGTTGCCCAGTTGAAACCCTTGATGCGGGCCTATGTCAATACCGTCAATCATGAGATCGGGATGCCGATCGTCAAGAACCGCCTGAAACCATGGCAATTGAGCATGGTCCCCATGTTGAAGATCATTTTCAGCCAGAAATGGCGCAACCGTTTGTTCTCCAAGGGTGGACCTTATAACGCCACAGCCGCAGACTTGGGCCGCCGCTTAAATCATTATTTCTTACTCGTGGGCGTCACCGCCTTATTTGCTTACTTGACATACAATGCGGTCAGGTTATTCAAATTTTTGGCTATCCCCAACTTTGTGATGGTTCCTTATGGCGTTCCCATTGCTGTCATGGTACTGCTGGTTTCAACCTTGGTTAATGTCATTCTTAAGAAGGCCATGAGAACCAGATTTGCGGCCTTAGCCCAAAAAGCGGCAGACAAAGATACCTTTAAGAAGAGGACTAATTCATTTAACCGTCGGTATCAATTTATTCATGCCATCCAGGCCATCGCATTTATAGTAGCCGTGGCTTTCCCCTGGTCCATCTTTGGGTTAAGCACATTGACCATTGTGCACCCGGTTATCCAGATAGCCTTGTATGTGATTGTATCCTTAATTTTCTTCGAAACCTGGAAACTGACCCTTTATGCGACCAATTCCTTATTTATGGGCATGGCGACCTGGTCCTTTAACTTTACACATAATATTTATGAAGTCAGCAACAAGAGAGACCATAAGAAAATCATTGACCGCCTCTACCGCATGTTTACCGACAACGCTCCGGCCAATGGTCAATTGCACCAGACCCGCGGCCAGGAGAGAATCGATTCCTTCCTCAACGCGCTTGAAGAGATGACCAACAATGATGAATATAAGTTCAATCTTGATCTGAATTTGGGAGAAGAAATCCATCGCAATTTATCTCGCTTAATGATCCCATTATTTAATTCCGGCCATTTAAACCAGGCAGCTGCCCAAGAATTAAGAGAAAATATCACGAGATTCGTCCACGCCCTTGGCCAACGTAAGGTCTTCATCGAGGACGGTGTAACATATAAGGCCAAAAAGACAGAATACTTAGGCCTGATGAGGGTGATGGAATTTATCAATGGCCATTATCGTCTGGATAAGGGCGGCGAGCCCAAAACTTGGAAAGAAGCTCTTCCAATGACCAGGGTCACCCATGGGGCAACGGAAGATTACTATTATGATGCCAAGGGATTGTTGGGCAATGATATGAATTCGGAAAAACAAGAATTCACGCATCGCTTGGGCATGCTGGCACGTGACAAAACTGAAAGCTTCTTGCTGATGGTTGAACGTCTGACAGCCCCGGGTTCTCAACAGCGCAAAGAATTATTGCGCATGATCAGCCACCCGAATCACCCGAACCGTCCAGACGACAGGGTAGGCGAGGACAGATGGCGGACATGGACGGCCTGGCCACAATGGGAAGAGATTGAAATGTGGGCCAATATGAATTTACCGACAGTTTATGCCAATACGGTATCCAACTCCAAGACTTCCTATCGTCATTATGCTTATTATGCCAAACAGTTTAGAGTGGCAGAGAATAATCCCGCTGAAAGACAGAGAGAAGTTTACAGTAAATTCCGTATCATTGACCGCCATTTGAACGGCATGAGCGCATTGGATATCGCCCTCGGCGGCCGTACAGAAGCCAGAGGACCGGATGGCAGGGTCATTCCCGCCCAAATGGGACATCTGCGGGGCATTGCAGACGCATTCATAGCGACTGATTATACCGGCGATACCAATCACGTGACAGTCCATACCGGGGAAACCATAGATGTCAACGGAATGCTGGCTGCTCATGCTTCATTACCCAGAGCAATTTCCAGTCAAAGGGTCTTGAGTAAAACTTACGAAGTCATCAGCAAATATAGGGCTTATCCTGGCATGGTCCTTAACAGAACAATCAGCACAGATTGGGAATACCAGGAAAATTATCACCGGTCTAAATGGAACCAGAAGGCTTCGGTCTTGCCGTTCCTGATTGGGCCTGTCCTGCTTAACCAAGACGCTGACCAGCAATCCAATTATATTGATGAAGAGTTCATGACATCACATCTATTGGAATATTTCTATCTTCCTGGTTTAGCGGTCAGTATACCCGTCATGAAGCATACCCTGACCAAGGGCTTGGGACTTTTGGGTAATATCATACCGGTTTCCGAGAATGCCTTCTACTATCATAGCCAACAGGGTAAGATGCTTTTTGGTGGCTTGATGGCCTATGGTAAGCTTTTTGAACGGGTCTCAGCCTTGCGCTGGTCAGAAGGGCTTACGGATTCTTATGTTGCCGAAGATGCTGTGACAGCACTGAGCTATCGCCGTTTCGGTTATATCGTCGGACGCGCAGGTTATATCCGCCTTGGCAAAGGCTGGCCATTCCAATTCCAGGATGCCCGCAACCCAACCAGAAAATGGGCGTATGATAACGTCGAGTCCATGACAGGCGCCATTCCTCAGAGAGTATTGAGTTCTCCTTATGTGGATTGGCCCTACAGGATCAATAATTTCTGGCTGGATGGCTTTGGGTTCTACTCCAAGAAACCCAGCATTATCCGTTATGTCAAATGGCTGGATCCCTTCTATTTAATTTTGAACATTAATTTATTCAGCGGCATTGCCGGCGCCCTTTGGGTGGGATCAGTCATGCTCTCCCAGAGCATCAGCTATGGGTTGTTCTTCTATAATATTTATGATGAAGGTAATGGCGTTATCCGGGGAACTTTAAAGAGCCTCTGGATGATTGCTTCAGGCATGTATTGGTATTTCGTGCATATGATCTTTGTGTATGATGAGACCAATAGACGCCTGGCACCCAACCGCTTGGGACGTTTCATCAACACCGGTGGTAAGAGTGCCAATTTGAGCCGTAATCTGGACTGGAGATATATTTATATGCGCTCTGCCTATGCTATCAGTTCAGCGGCTCCGTGGGCATTGGCCATGTTGATTTTTGTGGGCATCAATCCTCTCCAGGCGTTCTTGTGGGCCTTGATTATTTTGATGCCTTTTGCCGGTGTCATGGCCCCGTTTGTATTTAACTCCGTCCGTCCGGACCATCAATGGAGAGACCGGCTAGCGAATGTGGGTCATGTTTTCCTGGCTCTCTTCTGGGGTTATACAGACAGCATGGCCAGATGGGAATATAGGATTGCCCGGTTTGTTCCAGGCGCTAGAAAGAGCGAAGATCGTATTCAGCAGATGATTGTTGAGTATGGGAAATTAATTCCAGCTCTCGAAGCCGAAAACAAGGAAGTCTTTGATCAAATAGCCTTGTTCCAGCAATATCCTGGCCATTATCGCGGCATGTATGTCCGAGTGGCCTTACCGGCGATTTCGAAAGCCTTGGATATTATTGCTGATCGTTTCAATTCATTTGAGATCGATGAGCAAACAGGTGTTAACACAAAGATCCAAGCCATTAATCAAAGAGTAAGGGCCTATGCTTATGCCTCTACACCCCAGTTGGAAGATTTGAGAGGAACATTGAGTTTTGGGTTGAGCTTACGTGAACAATTAATAACGACCCAAGCCTATGTTAATAATTTGTCGAGAGTAAATTACTTGCAAGGGACAGTCAGACAGGCCAATGCCGGATTAAGAAGGGTGGCCAATATCCTCGAGAGAAGGCCTTCCCGCCGTCAGTTAGAGAAGGCGGATTGGCTATTGACCCAAATCAATTATCTTCCTTATAAGATGACTCCAATTCCGACGGCAAAGAGCAAGGCCACGGACATGGTGTTAAACAATGTCATTGGCTTGGATGCCATTATGCAAGCCTCCACGTTAGCCATACTTCCTTTATTACGCCTGGTTAAAGGCCGCCAAGAGACCCGTGCGGGGCCTGGCCACGGTTTTGATCATAACATGCCTTTTGCATCCAGCTTCCGTCGTCTCGCCAATGATTTTAACGCTAAGGGAGAGACGAACATCGCCCACAAACTCAATGTCCTGGCCGGTGCCCTTGAAATTCTTGAAGCTCATCCTGAACTCCCCAAGGGACAGCCTGTGGCCCAGAGAATCAATAATACCCCCAGATGGAATTTAGAACCTCAGCGAATTAGAGAAATTTTAAAAGAACAAGGCCAAGCCACCTCAGCTGATTTTGTCATTGACCAAATCGTCATCCATGAAAATCAAATAGGGGATCGGGAAGGTATTGAAGCTCAACTCGCCCATATTCGAGAGTTGATTTTGCAGGAAGATGAATTTAACGACGTCGATAGCGCGGAAAGATTTTGGTTTGACAATGCGAGAGTACGCAGAATGGTGGAAAGGATTGAAACACTTTTAATTATCTCCGCATTAGGACATCCCCTCCGCAGATCCAGAAGAATATTAAGACCAGTGGTGCTTTTAGCCCATCCGACAGAAGAACAAATTGACAGTGTGGTTTCAATAAGGATGGGCGCAGGCCATGTTTTTGAGCAGAATTTAGAAAAACTTCTCGTTGATTTGAAAGACAGGGGAGTGAAGGTCACCTTAGCAACCATGCCCAGGCGCGCGGAGATTCTTCGGGTTCATCCCTTTGCTGATTTAATAACCAGGGTAGGAGGTAGGGTAGGCATTGGTGTCATTACGGGAAATGACTTTATTGAAACTAAACAACGCCCATCGATGACTAACTTTCCAACGATTGCGGGCCGGGAGCAAGCTTTGCGTCAGGCACAGAGCGTGTATCGGGGCCCTACTCTTCAAGGCTCCGTGGTTCTGCTGTTGGATGATGTTATTACCACAGGTACCAGTTTAAAAGTGGCTTCTGAAATATTGGCGGATGCAGGAGCCTCTCTTGTAGTCCCTATTGGCGTGATACGGGCTCCCTTTGGAAGTCCGGTCTGGGAAAAAGGACAAGTCAAAAGAGTCATTCATAAATATTACTTAGATGATTTAGAGACTGTTCAGCAGTGGACTGGTGCCACATCAGCCCTAAAGGCCATTGTGGAAGAAGTAGAGATGGAAGAACGTCTTATGAATGGGATACGGGAGAGGGGAATCAGAAAAGGGGAGTTAGCATCCATTGCCGCACTATTGTTTAAAGGCTCTGGCTTCATATGGAGAAATCAGGCGGAAGGCCAACCTGTTTTGCCAGAAAGTATAGGACTGAGCCAGTTTATCCAGGATCTGAACCGGGTACAACGTGAGGCAGAAAACAGCTTATTATTCCATACCCGGTCACGCAATGAAAGAGGGGAAATATCTCCTTTTGCGCCGGGTGACATTTTAATAAATTTACTAAGCTTAATCCAGGCCCCAGAAGCAATGCAATTACCATTCATGGAATTGGTGATTGCTCAAGTTAAAGATATCGTAGAGAATAAGGTCAAACCATCCCAAGATATCTATGAGCGTTTACGTTGGACCTTGGTTGCGGTGGGGATTGTGGGCAATCTAGTTGAGTATTTGCAGGAGCAGATTGATAAGGATGCTCATAATTTGATACCCGGTAGTCAGTTCATCGCTGCTTGGAGACATTTCCGCGAGGGCCAATATAGGGTCGCTTATGATTTCTTGCGTATCGGGTTCATCACCTTTCGAATAGCATCATCTTTTTGGGTCAGGGATTTATTCAGCAGCCATATTACCAGTATCTCGCCGTTCACCTATCCTATTGCTGACAGTAAACCCACCGCGGATGGAACTCCAAATTATCATGTCAATCATCGTTATTTACCTCAATGGGTGCAAGATCAAGTTGCCATTCATGAACGGGAAAGGACTGAAAAAGACGCCATTGCAGCCCAAGCCAAAGTTTTAGGTGAAATGCATGGCTTACGTCTTGCCACTCCGATCGGCGCGTCTCAATCACATCAATGGACTGATAAATGGGATGCTCCTTATTTTGGGTATGATGGTGAAATCTTTTCGATATTTGAGACGTTGAAAAAAGAAAATAAAGCTGGCAGCCGCATCATTGAACTGGGTGGCAAGAACACTCCGGCATCAGCCGTCATGTTTCGAGATGCGAGAATTATTAATTTCGATTTAGGGGCTCCGGCAGCAATAATCCAGCAAGATAATGTATTGGCGATCAATGCGGATGTGCAGCGATTAGGAAACCTCTCTAGAGAACAGATAACCGCGTCAGCAAATTTTTGGGGTATGCCAGCAGATACTAATATTTCCGATATTTTTCAGGCCGCAGACACGGTGATTATTTCGAATTTATTGAATTACGTCAATTTCCGTCTCGTCTTGAATTTTCTGGCCGATCATTTGCGTCCTGGTGCCCGCATCGTCATTCAAAATGGATATGAATACGGCCATAAGCCGATGTACGATAACGAACATGGTGTTAAATCGGATGAAGAGTTGCTCAGAGGCATAGACCAAAACCGCTTTGCCATTGAAGGTCTCTATGGCGAACACCCACCCTTAATACCAGAAGAAGGGTGGCTCCACACATTGTCTTTTGAAGAAGCCCTGCAATTTAAAATGGGGATCCTATATTTACTTTTAAGAAAGAGAGAAATTCAAAATCCTACTCCAACAGCCAGGCATGAAATCACACGGGGTAATTCTGCGCGAAGTCAATTTGTCCTCGATGGTGTAAGCACCGCTGCTGTGGCCAAGATATCCCCCATTATACCGGTTTTAGGGACTTCGTGGCAAGGAGCCACGCCTTTATGGGGAGAAGTTTTTTCTAGTGGACTTGGATGGATGATCATCGTAACAGCCGTTCTAGCGCTGCTCTCATGGATCAGCAAAACCAAATTTTACCGCAGATCACTACAAAATAATTTACCCGTATTGCTCACTAGTATGGTGATTATTCCAGTACATCTTCTATTTAAAGGAGTATCCATGGCCGTAAAACTCATTGCCCAGGCGCTTACTCCTCGCAACTTTAAGATTCTTTTAATTGCGGCATCGACGGGAACAGGCATTTGGGCAGCCTCAGTTACCCATGCCATGGATTTGCCTTCAATGCATCAACTGCTTGATACGGTTACTCCAGAGCCTAGTCCATTGGCGAAGCTCGTGGTGAGCGCATTTCTTATTTTGGGAATGATTATCTGGATTCCTGTCATTATTATCATGAAAATTGTTCAAATTTTAACGAGGGCCCTTAGAACATGGACGCAAGGCTATCAAACATTCGTTTTGTTAACCAGGTTTGTGAGCGGTTTGAGGATGGCCGCGGTATTTATCGGGCATTTGCCCAGCAATTATAGAAAGTATGAGATGACGCTGTCAGCCAAAATACTTAATGCATCAACCGATGTAGATTCGGATAAAGAGAAGGAATCCCAAGCCCAAGCATATCAGTTGGCAAGGCCCTTTTATTATCTTTCGTCAAAAGGAATCTTAAGAGCAGCCCGATATATCATGACCTGGGTGACGGGGTTATTTAGCTACCTATGGATGGAGACACATTTTACTTCCAAGCTCATAGATGGATCCAAGCCTGTGCCTATTAACTTTTTTGAGAAGAATGTCCTTATTTTAGGGCTCGGCATCAACGCAATGCTTTGGGGCTTGCCCTTAATTGCGGCTACATTTATAGCAGCTTGGAATTTTATGACCTGGTCTCCGTTACAAAAAGATTCTAAGAATCGACTCGTTCTTTGGGCCAAGCTCATCATTTTGGCCTTGCTTGCTGCTATTTTTGCTATGTTAGGCATGACGGCTTTTGCCAATGCTAGCACCTTGGGCGGGGATGTTCTGGCCCATTCTTTTCATATTGGAGGGCCATCAATGGCGTTGGCTGCTTTAGCAAGCATCGCACCCGCCATGAATGAAGGTCTTCCTGGTCCAAGGGAGGCCTTGAGCAATCATCGCCGCAGTAGTGACCAGCAAACCGAAACTACGATAGCCCAAAAACATCCAGAGAAAAAAGAAAAATCGACTAAAGAATTTGCAGCGGCATCGGTATTGTTTGTATTAGCAGTGCTTCTGCTTGGCATGCTATTTATTCTAATTAGAAACCCTTTTGGTAGGGCCACATTGCAGGTTTTTTCGAGCGCCTCCCAAAAAATATTTTTTACTTCAGCGGTATCGATTATTTTACCTTGGATTATTATCCTAACTCCAGCGATTACCGTGCCTGAGGAGAGTTTCCAAGTCTTAACATTGCGTCCATTAGCCCGATTCATAAAAGGGTGGGAACGCAGGGTTCATTATGAGCGATATGCAGATTATCCGGTTAAAGAAGGCTTGAAACTTTTCTTGGATAAGCGTGGGTCTCCAATTATATCTGTTTTGTATGACTCTTTTCTTTTCTTCTTCATTTATATATGGAATTCGTTGCATGGGAAGTGGTTTTCGATAGTCACAGTTTATGTAGAAATTATAAAGATTGTCATTAGATTAAGTGGAAGACAGGTCGTTTTATACTTGGTCAATTTACTGAGTTTAAATCAGAAAAACTGTAGGGGGCTTTCTGGTGTCGTTGACAGAGTCACTCTTACCATTTTTACCTTTGATATCGAGTATACATCGATAATCCTTGTCTACAGCATGTTGATTTAAACGAATGAGAATCCATCAAAAAGGAGAATAAGGCATGGAAGAACGCAGGCAAATACCCCGTTGGACGATCAAGAAAGAGGCAAAGGTGACGATTGCTTTAATTCAGGGTGTTGAGTCGTGTCTAGTTGAGGACATGCATTTAAAGGGCATGCGTTTCTCTTTTGACAAATGTTTACCCCAGCCGGAGAGCCTGAGGATCACGTATGCATTAGAACCAGACACGTTGATCAACGTTGAGGCCCAGATAACGTGGATGAAGGAAGACCAGGGACGCTATGTCTACGGCCTCTCATTTAGT
>CAZKUL010000076.1:7443-13617 GCA_964555945.1 uncultured Planctomycetales bacterium | reverse complement strand
ATGTTGGCTTTATTTGTCTTCTATTCAGATTTTGAACGCATCGGATTGATCGATAAAATTCGCGAGGTGATCCATGTCTAGTTTTGAGCATAATGAGATAAAGGCCCAAATCCATCATTACCTGATTTCCAAGACTAATTTCTTGCAAGTCAAAGATACCTTGCAGGAAGACCAATTACGCGGCTTTGTCGATAATGCCATTAACAAACTTTGCCAGGAAACAAAATTAACGGTAACCTTGGAAGAACGCATTTCAATCCTTCGTGAATTGGCCGCGTCCATCGTTAGCTTGGGGCCACTGCGCACTTTTGTCGAAGATCCCACCGTCAGTGAAATTATGGTCAATGGCGCCAAGTCGGTCTATGTTCAGCGGGCGGGAAGGATAGAAAAAACAGATGTCAGCTTTCCGGACAATACCAATCTGATGCATGCCATCCAGAAAATCCTTTCAGCATCCTCGACAAGTAGAAGAGTGGATGAATCCTCTCCCTACGTTGATTTTTCCATGGCCGATGGGTCCCGTGTCAATGTGATTCTGCCCCCATGCTCGTTAATTGGCCCTGTCATGACCATTCGAAAATTTTCCCGTGATCTGACCACACTCGATGATCTCATTGAGCGAAAGACCCTGAACATACAAATGGGTGCTTTTTTGATTGCTTGCATTAAAGCCAAGTTGAATATCGTCTTTTGCGGGTCCACCGGAAGCGGTAAGACGACCCTGCTTAATGTTCTTTCCAGTCATATACCGGAACATGAGCGCATCATTACCATCGAAGACAACTCTGAACTTCGTTTAATGCAAAAGCACGTTGTGTCCCTTCAGGACAAAATTGCTAACATGGTAGGCAAGGGCGAGGTGACGATCAGGGACTTATTCATTAATTCCTTACGTATGCGACCTGACCGCATCATTATCGGTGAGGTGCGCGGCCATGAAATCCTGGATCTAGTGCAGTCCATTGCGTCCGGCCATGCAGGGTCCCTGGCCATCGTCCACGCGGATTCGCCCCAGGAATGTTTTAACCGCATGATCACCATGATGTTAATGTCTGGTATTCGATTAAGTGGGGCGGAAATACAAAAGCAATTAGCCACGTCCATCGACCTCATTGTCTATGTCGAACTTTTTATGGACGGCATCCGACGGATTGCCAATATTACTGATTTACGTAGCAATAAAGAAGATGGTACTGGTTCTTTGGCGGATATTTTTACTTTCAAGCAGGAGCGCGTTGATGAAAGGGGCCAAGTCGTTGGCGATTGGGTCATGAACAAACAGAAGCCCTCATTCTACGATAAATTCGTCAAGCGTAATATCCAATTACCAGATGGGTTCTTTGTGTAGTCTCCAAAACATTGTCATTCCCGCGAAAGCGGGAATCCAAGATATGCATCTGCGCACGCATTATACGGAATAAATTTGTTCTTTTTGCTCCTGGAATCGCTTTTTTAACGCCAAAGGTCTCATGATTTTCGGTGGCTGAACAACTCACCCTGAAGTTCTCTGGAACTTCAGAGTTCGAACAGTTCAGCCATCCTTCGGCCTAAAGCCTCAGGATGCCCTCAAATCATGAGCTGCTTTGGCTAAAAGCTACAGTCGCAAAAAGAACAAATTTATTCCGTATAATGCCAACATGAGACTTAATCCAGGATTGTTGGGAGAAATTAATATGTACTGGTCAAAATATTTTATACCGACTTTAAAGGAAATACCGACAGGAACTGAGGCTGTCAGTCATCAGCTTTCGTTGCGCGCGGGGTTGGTGCATATGTTGACCTCGGGGGTGTATTCCTATTTGCCGTTGGGTTATAAGGTGCTTGCCCGTGTGGAGACCATTATTCGCCAGGAGATGAATGCCATTGGGTGTCATGAGCTTTTGATGCCGGCGCTGCATCCTATTGAAATTTGGAAGAAAACCGGCCGTGATGTGACGCTTAAAGAGGTAATGATCACCTTTGACAATAAAAAAGGCCAGCGCATGTGCCTGGGGCCAACACATGAGGAAATCATTACAGACCTGGCCAAGCAATTTATCAAGAGCTACCGTCAATTGCCCGTCACCCTGTATCAAATACAAACCAAGTTCCGTGACGAAATCCGCACCCGTTTCGGTATTGTGCGTGCCTGTGAATTTATCATGAAGGATGCCTATAGCTTTGACCGCGATATCCAGGGACTTCAAAAGAATTATGACCTGCAGTTGCAGGCCTATACCAAGATTTTTAAGCGCTGCGGTTTGGATGTGATTGTTGTCTCCGCGGACAGCGGGGCCATGGGGGGAAGTGTTTCGCATGAATTTCTAGTAGCAGCTCCCATTGGTGAAGACGCGGTCTGGGTTAATAAAAATGATGGCCAGGTCATTAAAGATGAAGAAGGCAAAGCGCCTCAAGGAGAGCAGTGGGAACGGAAGGTTGCCATTGAATTGGGCCATGTCTTTCAGCTGGGGACCAAATATTCAGAGAGTCTAGGTGCTTTGTATTTAGATGAAAATGGAGAACAAAAACCCATGATCATGGGATGTTACGGCATTGGTGTCAGCCGCCTCATTGCGGCGATTATCGAGGTCAATAACGATGCCAATGGTATTATCTGGTCCAAGGAAATTGCCCCTTTTGATGTCGAAATCCTGCCTCTGGCACAGGATGAGGCGAGCGTCAATCTGGCGAAGTCCTATTACGATGAGTTGACGGCCTCAGGCCTGGATGTGCTTTTAGATGACCGCGATGAAAGTGCTGGCAGAAAATTCAATGATGCGGATTTAATCGGCATCCCTTTACGTATTATCCTGGGCAAACGCATGCTCGCCAATAATCAAGTGGAAATTAAAGTCCGGCGAACGGGCCAGGTCATTGCCGTTGACAAAAATAAAGTTAAAGAAGAAGTCTTAAAATTATGGAATCTTTGAGCCTTGAGGCCATCCACCAAAAAATTGAGACACTGGCCCTTAGGGTTTTCGAGGAAGCTGGGATGGAATTAATTGAATTAAAAGTCGGTGGGCATAAAAATGACGTTCTTATTCAAATCACAGCCGATAAACCTTCTGGTGGCATAAATATAAGGGAGTGTGCTATACTAAACAAAACTTTGGTAGCCGCTATTGAGCAGGAACAGCTATTATCTCCTCAAGTTTTCTCCCTAGAATTATCTTCGCCGGGATTAGACAGGCCGCTTGTAACGCGCAAAGATTTTATGCGGTTTGTAGGCCGGGAACTCCATTTTTGGTTTAATGAACCTATTGATGGGAAAAAAGAAACACAAGGAGTGTTGTTGGAAGTAGGAGACTCAAGCTTGACGATTGCATCGTCAGGTAATCATAAGGTAATTTTACCTTTGCCTTCAATCATGAAGGGCATGTTGGTTATTTAATGAAAAACTAGAGAGGGTTGGTATGGACAGTGAATTGATGGTGATTTTAGAACAATTAGAAAGAGATAAAGGCATTGATAAAGAGATATTAATCTCGGCAGTGGAGGCTGCGGTCGCGTCCGCAGCTAAAAAAATATGGAGCGTTGACAAGGAAGAAGATGTCAAGGTAGTGCTCGACCGCAAGACAGGAAAAATTAAAGCTTGGGCCGGGGATGAAGAAATCCATTCCAGTGAATTCGGCCGCATTGCTGCGCAAACAGCGAAACAAGTGGTCATCCAGAAAATAAGGGAAGCCGAAAAAGATGTTGTATTTGGCGAATACAATGCGCGTATCGGCCAGATCATCAG
Organism: uncultured Planctomycetales bacterium; assembly: GCA_964555945.1. GTDB lineage: Bacteria > Omnitrophota > Gorgyraeia > Zapsychrales > Fredricksoniimonadaceae > JABDGZ01. Next base: position 9,899 of record CAZKUL010000076.1, on the reverse strand, counting down.
CGGCAGCGTCTACAGATTTGAACGGGGCAATATTATTGTGGATTTGGGCAAATCTGAGGCTTTGGTGCCCAAGAGTGAACAGAGCAATAAAGAAGAATTCCGTCAGGGTGAGCGTATCCGGGCCTATGTCCTGGAGGTCCGCCGGGAGAACCGTGGCCCTCAAATCATTCTCTCCAGGGCCCATCCGAATTTTGTCAAACGCCTGTTTGAATTAGAAGTCCCCGAAATATATGAAGGTATCATTGAGATCAAGGCGATCGCCCGGGACCCCGGAGAACGCACAAAAATTGCGGTCTATTCTAAAGACGAAAAAATTGATTGTGTGGGCGCCTGTGTCGGCATGCGCGGCAGCCGGGTCAAGAATATTGTGACGGAACTGCATGGTGAGAAAATTGACATTGTGCGCCATTCCGAGGACATTAAAGAATATATCCAGGCAGCATTATCGCCTTCTGAAATTTCACAGATGCAGTTGATTGCTGATGAAAAGAGAGTTAACATAATTGTGGATGAAGACCAACTTTCCTTGGCTATTGGCAAATACGGGCAGAATGTGCGTTTGGCCAGTAAACTGGTCGGTTGGGAACTGGACATCTATTCCGCCAAACAATGGGAAGAAAAGCAAAAGACCTCCGAGGGGCAGGACACCGCTGCCAGTGTTTCCTCAAACGACGCGACACCTTCCGATGAGGATTCCAAAGAAGAAGAGGAGCAGGAATAATGCGAATTGCGGATTTAGCCAAAGAATTAAAAATCACCGAACAGTACATTAATGATAAGATCAAATCCCTAAAGTTACGCCCTAAAGACACCGGCGAATTAACTGCTGTCGTTGAAATGATCTTACGTGATGCTTTGGCTGATGAAGGCATAGGCCAAAAAGTCGTTGATGAGCCGGAAACGCCCAAAAAGAAAACCGCAAAAAAAAGCAAAGCCCCTGCTGTTGCGAAAGACAAACCCAAGGCCGCGACAGTTGAAACCAAGGATAAAAAGAAGAAATCCGCACCGGCTAAAAAGAAAACAGCTCTTGAAGAGGATGATGAGGCACCAGCTGTCAGCGCTAAACCTGTCCCCGTTCCGGTTTCCAAGGTTGAAATTCTAAAACCAGAAACCTCAAAGGTGGAAAGTCCCAAAGTTGAATCCGCTAAGGTTGAAGCACCCAAGGTTGAGAGCCCTAAAGTAGAGCCTCCGAAGGTTGAGGCCCCTAAACCAGAAGCTAATAAACCGGTCGTTCCTGTCATAGATGTAACAAAAATTGATATCCCTAAAGAAATTTTGCCGGTAGATCCACTCAAGAAAAAAGCCCGTTATGATCAGCCCTTTGTGGCTGTCAAACCTTTGGCTAAAAAGCGTAAAAGATCCTTTGAAGATGCGGCTGGTGCGTGGCGCGGCCGTGAACATAAACCATCGGCATCAATTGCCGGGGCGGTTGTTCCTGAGGAACAACCTGCAGGCCCCCTATTAGATGTTGAATTGCCCATTCCCATCAGTGTTAAAGATTTTGCCGTACGCATTAATCAAAAGATGAATGTCGTCTTAAAAAAACTCCTGAATATGGGTGTCTTTGCCAACATTAACCAGAATTTGGGCGATGAGCTGGTTGGAAAATTAGCGAATTCTTTTGGCTTTAATGTCATCAAAAGCAAGACCCAGGAAGAAGCGCTGATTGATGTGCACCAGCAGCAAAAGGACGACCCAGCTTCCTTGAAACCACGTGCTCCGGTCGTGACCTTTATGGGACACGTCGACCATGGTAAGACATCCCTGCTTGATCGTATCCGTTCGGCCAAGGTGGCTGACAGTGAACATGGTGGCATTACCCAGCACATCGGGGCCTACTCGGTTAAATCCTCCAACGGCGGTCATATTACATTTCTGGATACCCCTGGCCATGAAGCTTTTACCGCGATGAGGGCCCGTGGTGCGCATGTGACCGATGTGGTTGTCCTGGTCGTCGCCGCTGATGACGGAGTCATGCCTCAAACCCAGGAAGCCATTGACCATGCCCGCGCAGCCAATGTCCCTATTGTGGTGGCGCTTAATAAAATTGATAAGAAGTCCGCGGACCCGGATCGCGTTAAAAAGCAATTGGCCGAACATGAATTGATGTCTGAAGATTGGGGAGGCAAGGTGGGTGTGGTTGGTGTGTCCGCGCTGACAGGCGAGGGCATTGATAATCTTTTGGAGCGCATTTTATTGGAAGCAGAAATCCTGGAGTTGCGTGCCAATCCCAATAAAAAAGCATTAGGAATAGTCATTGAAGCACATATGAGCAAAGGCAAAGGGGCCATTGCTTCGTTGATCGTCCAAAGCGGCACCTTGCGTGAAGGGGATGCGATTGTCATTGGGCCTCTCCATGGCAAGGTCAAGGCCATGTTTGATGACCATGGCCGCCCGGTCAAAGAAGCAGGACCGTCGATGCCCGTAGAAATCTTGGGTCTCTCAGAAGTTGCCGC
>CAZKUL010000076.1:2464-7343 GCA_964555945.1 uncultured Planctomycetales bacterium | reverse complement strand
GGGATTGATACCAAGGCCCATCAGGAATTAGAGAATAATCCTGTGGATGTGCGCGAGTATCGTATTATATACGATGCCGTTGAAGATTTAAGAAAAGCCCTGGAAGGGCTTTTGGCCCCTAAATTAAAACGTCATTTTGTCGGACGTGTCGAAGTCCGTAATGTGTTTAAATTGACAAGCAAGGGCATTGTTGCCGGTTGTTATGTGCAAAAAGGCAAAATTCGCACTAAAATCCAGGCTGAAGTTTTACGTAACGGTGAAGTTGTCCATACCGGCCATATCAGCACTTTGAAACGTTTTAAAGATGATGTTAAGGAAGTCACCGAAGGCTTTGAGTGCGGGGTCACTGTTTCTCATTTTGACACGATTGCCGTAGGCGATATCATCGAAGCCTACGACATCGAATCAATCGCCCGCAGGCTCTAGTTTGGCGTCGTAGGGGCCGACCTTGTGTCGGCCCAAACCATTGGGCGGACACAAGGTCCGCCCCTACGTATAATACCTAATGATTTTGAGTGTATGCCTAAAAAAGTCTTTTCAGCGATGCGGCCGACGGGGAAGTTGCACCTGGGGCATTTATTGGGGGCCTTGCGCAATTGGGTCGCTCTGCAGGACAGCTATCAGTGTATCTTTAGCATAGCGGACTGGCATGCGTTGATGAGCGAGTATGAGAACAGTGGTCCGCTGCGTGCCTATGGTGTTGACATGGCCATGGACTGGATCGCCTGCGGCATTGATCCCCAAAAGGCTGTGCTTTATCTGCAATCGGATGTGCCCGAACACCTGGAACTACAGATGTTCTTATCTTGCCTGACGCCGCTCGGATGGCTGGAACGTAACCCCACCTACAAAGAACAACTTCGGGAAATTACCACCCGTGATTTACAGACCTATGCCTTTTTAGGTTATCCTGTTTTGCAAGCCGCGGATATTCTTTTATATAAGGCCGATGCGGTGCCTATTGGTGAAGATCAGCTCCCTCATTTGGAACTATGCCGCGAAATCGGCCGGCGATTTAATTCCATCTATAAAAAAGAAGTATTTAATGATTGCAAAGCGATTCTTACGGAAACGCCACGGCTTCTGGGTCTTGATAACCGGAAAATGAGCAAAAGTTATGGGAACACCATCAATTTATCTGACAGCGAGGCGGAAGTGGAGACAAAGGTCGTTTCTATGATTACAGACCCCAAGCGTATCCGTAAAACGGACCCAGGCCATCCCGAGGAATGTAATGTGTATAGTTATTATCAAGTATTTGCCCCTCAAGAGGTAGCAGCGGCCCATGAATGGTGTTCAAAAGCCCTGAAAGGGTGTGTCGATTGTAAAAGAAATTTAAGCAAGCATATCAATAAAGAATTAGCACCCATCCGGGAGAAAAGAAGTCATTTAGAAAAAAGCAAGGATTCCATCACAGATATTCTTAAAGAAGGGGCCCAAAAGGCCAAGGTCATGGCCCAACAAACCATGCAGGAAGTCCGCCAGGCCGTTTTTACTCCATCATCTTGAGCAATACGAGGGATCAAATTATGAACTATAAAATCCATCTTGAAAAGTTCGAAGGCCCCTTGGATCTTTTGCTCTATTTAATCAAAAAGAATGACATTGATATTTGCGATATTCCCATCGCCATCATCACCGACCAGTACCTGGAATATATCGATATGATGAAGATGCTGGATTTGGATGTGGTAGGTGATTTTCTGGTGATGGCGGCAAGTTTAATGCAGATCAAATCCAGGATGCTTTTACCTCCGGACCCCTTGGCCGGTCCTGAGGTGGTTGATCCTCGCCAGGAACTGGTTGACCGGCTCAAAGAATATGAACAGTTCAAGCTTATCGCCGATGGTCTTAAGTCAAAAGAACTTTACCGCCAAACGCTGTTTGGCCGTTTGATTGATGAAGCAAAACTTAATGAACTCAAAGAGGATTCCCAGGAAGTCTTGTTTGAGGCCACCCTTTTTGACTTGATCAATGCCCTGTCTGAAGCGCTAAAACATATTCCTGAAAAAAAGGATTACCAGATCTCCCAGGAGGAATATACCATTGAAGGTAAAATCCACGAACTTCTGCATCGACTGATCGAAACGCCGTGTCTGTCACTGATGGAGCTTTTCCGCCGTTCCACGAGCAAGACAGAGGTGGTTTGCACCTTTGTCGCCATCCTTGAATTAACTCGCCTCAAAGAAATTATCATTGTACAACACCGCCAATTTGAAGATATCGAAATCGTACGCAACACAGCCAACGAAACACCAGCGAATCCAGAAGTATAACGCTGATGGAAGGTCGCATTTCTAATAAAAATTAAGGTAACGACACCTCTCTTGTATTATTTGAAATAGTAATTCTATGGAAGAAATCAAACGCCTAGTTTTAAATCAGGAAACGGAAGAAGACCAGGTTGTCAGTTTGTCGCTGCGGCCGGAACGTCTCAGTGATTTTGTAGGTCAAAGCGATCTGGTCAAGGGGCTTCGGGTTGCCATTAGCGCTGCACAACAACGCGGAGAGCCGCTGGAACATACTCTTTTTTCAGGGCCGCCGGGTTTGGGAAAAACTTCCCTGGCCCACATCATTGCCAATGAAATGAATAGCCGCATTACCATCACCTCGGGCCCCGCCATCGACCGGGCCGGGGATTTTATTGGTATCCTTACCAATCTGGAAAAAGGGGACGTGCTCTTTATTGATGAGATCCACCGTCTTTCCAAAACAGTTGAGGAATTCCTGTATCCGGCCATGGAGGGTTTTAAAATTGATTTTATAGTCGATAAAGGCCCCTACGCCAAGACCATTAATTTTAATCTAAAGCCTTTTACGCTTATTGGAGCCACGACCCGCAGCGGCCTTTTAACCACACCTCTGCGCGACCGTTTCGGCATTTTTTATCATTTGGAATTTTACGCAGATGTCGATTTAAGCCGTATTGTGTCCACCTCAGCGGCAAAACTGAAGGTGGAGGTGGACGACGATGCCTGTTTAGCCATGGCCAGGCGTTCCCGTGGGACCCCCAGGATCGCTAATCGTCTTTTGCGCCGCTGCAGGGATTATGCGCAGGTCAATTCCAATAAAAACCACATTGATTTAAAGGTAGTCGAGGAAGCCATGCGTGCCTTGCGTATTGACACCCAAGGCTTGGATGAACTGGACCGGCGTTTATTAAAGATAATAAAATCCCAATATAATGGTGGTCCTGTAGGCCTTGAAGCCCTGGCAGCGACCTTAAATGAAGAAACTGATACCATCGAAGACGTGATTGAACCCTACCTTCTCAAGGCAGGTTTTCTGCGCCGTACTTCCCGTGGGCGGGAATTGACCCCCATGGCCCTCGAACATCTGGGTACAAAATAATATGAATGATTTGGGAAGAACAATTATAAGCATTGGCGTTGTTCTTGTGGCCCTCGGGATCATCATGACGATCGCTGCTAAAATCCCTGGTGTGGGCAGGTTGCCGGGGGATATTTTTATCAAGAAAGAAAACTTTAGCTTCTATTTCCCTTTAACTACCTGTATCTTGATAAGCATCCTATTAAGCGCTATTATGTATTTTGTGGGGAAAAAATGAGAAGAAATCTTTTGCTTTGCCTGTTATTGGTCACGACCGTTGGCCTGGTCGCTGCTCTCGCCGCCATCGATAAAGAACACTCCAAAAGCCCGGAATTTGTGCGGGTGGCCATCGTGCGGGATTCCCGGGAATTGGACCTGGCCATTCATGGCTTTTACCGTCTTCGGGACATGTCCAGTGGACGTGTCATCGGTAAAGGAACTTATCTTGTCCAAAGCAAGGTGAGACTATTAGATCGGGGCATGTTAATCGGTCTGGATGTTTATCCTTCCAGAAAGTTGACCATCGAACCCGCCAGAGACGCCTCTATCATCATAGATGAACGCCCCTTCCGCGGGGAGGTCACCTTTATCCGTACACCGGACAATCACATCACCGTTGTTAATACTATCAACGTGGAAGACTATATCAAAGGCATTCTCTATCATGAGGTTTCCCATCATTGGCCCATGGAGGCCTTAAAAGCCCAGGCCGTGGCTTCGCGGACCTATGCTTTATATTCGATCAATCCTGCCGGTAAACCTTATGATGTGACCAACGATATTTATTCCCAGGTTTATGGCGGCAGGGACTCGGAACGCTATCGTACGGACTTGGCTGTTGAATACACCAGAGGCCAGGTTTTGACTTATGAGAATAAAATCATCCCGGCGTATTTTCATGCCACGTGTGGAGGTATGACGGAAGATGCGCGTAATTTATGGAATGTCCCGGATATACCGCCGCTGAGAGGGGTGCCCTGCGGATTTTGCCAGAATTCGCCCCATCTGCATTGGAAGAAAAATTTTCGTCTCGGAGATATCCAGGATGCCCTTAACCTTCACGGATACAAAGTCGGGAGCATCAAGGAGATCTCCGTCGTTGACCGTGACCGGAGTGACCGGATCGACCATTTGAAGATTACCCAGAAAAATGGCCAAGAGCTTATTATTAAGGGCAAGGATTTCCGGGACCTTATGGGCCCCAATGTTCTGATGAGCAATAATTTCGACATTCTCATGCATGGCTACTATGTGGACTTCGTCGGCAAAGGATGGGGCCATGGGGTCGGCATGTGCCAATGGGGGGCTTTTGGCATGGCCAAACAGCAGTTTAACTACCGGCAAATCCTCGCCTACTATTATCCGCAATCCGTCCTCACGGACTATCATGAGATCACCAAATAAACTATTTCACCTAGATTCCTATGCCTATCAGCTGCCTGAAGAACTGATAGCCCAAGAGCCTTGTCCAAAGAGGGACCACGCCCGTCTCTTGGTCGTAGACCGACGCAAGGGCACGATTCAACATGATACATTTAATCATTTAAAT
>CAZKUL010000076.1:0-2364 GCA_964555945.1 uncultured Planctomycetales bacterium | reverse complement strand
ATAGGCCATATTCCGTTACCGCCTTATATTAAAAGACCAGATACGCCCCAAGACCATAAAGATTATCAAACCGTGTATGCCAAACACTCAGGGTCTGTCGCATCCCCGACAGCGGGGTTACACTTTACAAAGGAACTCATAAAAAATCTAAAAAACCACGGCCACCATTTTTCTGAATTGACCTTACACATCAACTACGGCACATTTAAACCAGTTGAATGCGCCGATATCCGCCATCATCCCATGCATACGGAACATTACAGTATTAAGCCGTCTGTTTTTAAATCAATTGTATTTCCATCTGTCATTCCCCCGAAAGCGGGTCCTCATACCGGACACTCGCAGGTGCTCGGAATCCATGTACCAAAATCTGTTGTCGCCGTAGGCACAACCACCTGCCGTGTCCTCGAATCTGTGGCCCAAACCCAAGAATACACCGGCAGCACCAATATCTTCATCTATCCGGGGTACAAATTTCAAGCCGTAGACGCCCTAATCACCAATTTCCACCTGCCCTATAGCACCCTTTTAATGCTCGTCTGCGCCTTTGGCAGCTATGACCTGGTCATGAAAGCCTACCAGGAAGCCATCAAACACCGCTACCGCTTTTACAGCTACGGCGATGCCATGCTAATTCTCTAAAATACTCCAACCCCTTGCTTTACGTATATTTATATGGCATATTTAAATCAGTATGCGAAAAGCCTTTTTTATACGTATATTTATATTAAGTGCATTCCTAGTCAATGTATTGGGGACTATTGGAGCAGATAAAAAGGGCTGCTCCTCAATATACAATAAAAAAAGGTAAGCCTGCCATCCAAGATTGGGCGATGAGTCCAACGGGTGGTATTGATTTGACCCCTGCCAATATGTATTTACAAACACAAAATAATGGCAGTGAAATCAAATTCCACGTCGATCCCGCCATGCTTCAACAGCTTCAAAACGCACTAAGTTTCACTCCTGTAATCATCAACATTGAACCGATCAAAGACCTGCCTACATTTTTAGGAATCCACGAAAATAGCTCTCCAATTTAAGCATTTGTGATACTATATGTTTTTTCTCTGAAATCTTTAAGATATCCTAAGATTCTTCGGCAACTAACGAGGAGTGTCCGGTATGAGGACCTTTGCCTCAGAATGACGGTGAAATTAGAGGGATAGATGGACTTTTTTAAACTTATTAAGAATGATTCACAAACGGATGCCCGCAGGGGTGTGATTACCACACCTCATGGGGTCGTCCAGTCGCCTTTTTTTATGCCGGTGGCAACGACCGGGACTGTGAAGACCATGTCCGGTGTTGACCTTCATGACATGCAGTCTCAAATTGTGCTTTCCAATACATATCACTTATATCTAAGGCCAGGCCTTGAAATCATGGAGCATGCTGGCGGCTTACATAAATTCATGAATTGGGACAAGCCTGTTTTGACTGACAGCGGGGGGTATCAGGCTTTTAGTTTGACTAAATTCCGTAAAATCACCGATGAGGGTGTCAAGTTCCGCTCTCATATTGACGGCAGTATGCATTTTTTTACCCCTGAGAAGGTCATGGACATCCAACGCGCCTTTGGGTCAGATATGGTCATGCCCCTGGATGAGTGTTCCCCGTATCCTTGTGACCGCAAAAAGGCCATAAGAGGCCTTAAACGTACCACGCAATGGGGCAGGCGTTGTAAAGAGCATTTTCATAAGACCGGCATGCATGCAAGGGGCCAACGTTTATTTGCCATTGTCCAGGGTGCGACCTATGAAGATCTGCGTCGCCAATCTGCCGAAGAATTAATTCAAATCGATTTTGATGCCTATGCCATTGGCGGAGTCAGTGTAGGAGAGACAGTTAAAGAAATGTTTGAAGCGCTCAACTGGGTCATTCCATTCTTGCCCAAAGACAAACCCAGATATTTTATGGGCATTGGCCTTCCCGATCAAATAGTCAGGGCTGTGGGTTTGGGCATAGACATGTTTGACTGTTCCATCCCGACCCGTTACGGAAGGCACGGGAGTGCTTTTACAAATTCCGGTAAATTAAATATACGCAACAGCGAATTTACAAAAGACATGCGCCCTTTAGATGAAACCTGTGCATGCCAGGTATGCACAAACTATACCCGTTGCTATATCCGTCACCTGTTAAACATGAACGAAATCACCGGTGTGCGTCTGATGAGCTATCATAATTTGTATTTTTATATTAAACTAATGGAACGCATTCGTTCAGCCATCGAGGCGGATACCTATACGGAATTTCAAAAGAATTTCTTAACGCATTATAGATCAGAGCTCATAAATTCGTTGTAGGGGCGGACCTTGTGTCCGCCCAATGGAACGGGCCGAGACAAGCTCGGCCCCTACG
>CAZKUL010000075.1:0-13783 GCA_964555945.1 uncultured Planctomycetales bacterium | reverse complement strand
AAAGAAGTTTATGATTATTATCTGACCCAAACGTGCAGGGGACTGATGACCGTCTTCAAGAACCACAATGCCTGGGATGCGAGCAATATCGTGCTCAAAGACGGGCAGATCGTGACCTATGATAAGAAGAAACAAGTTGAAGGCATGGATTATATTGATTACGGATTGGGCCTGTTGAAAAGGTCGGCCTTTGATGTCATGAGACAGACGGAGGTTTTTGATTTGGTGGCGCTCTATCAGGACATGATCGCCCAAAAGCAGATGTCCTGTTACGAGGTTTCAGAGCGATTTTATGAAATCGGCTCATTAAGCGGGCTGGCAGATACGGAAAGTTTCTTGAATAAGCCAGGGGGGGGCTAACGCATGTTTTATATTGTCTATGCTCTTGTTTTGTTTATAGCCTCGGTCCTTGTCCATATCCTTTTTTGTCGTCAAACCGCCAAGCCAGGGTTGCACGCGAAGGCTTTCATTTTGACAGCCATTATTTTTGGCTGCTTGTATACGGCAGGAGTAATCCTGCTTTCCGAAACAAACATCCTTGATCCGTACTCTTGGTGGGGCATGTCCTTTAAAATGACGGCGGGGATTATTTTTATCTTATTGGTCCCTATTTATTTGTGTTTCTATGTCTTGACGCAGTTAACGAGTCCATCTAAGAAAATTCTCGCTGCCATCGCTGAGCGCGGGCCCCTGTCCCATGGAGAAATCCTGGCCTGCGTCCAAAAGGAGGACTTTATCGGAACGCGATTAAGCGATCTCTGCGCCAGTGGCTGCGTCATCCAAACCAATGGCCGCTATAAGCTGACTTCAGAGGGGCAGAAAATATTTTTTATTTTAAATGGGATGCAAATGATCCTTGGCAGAAATGCGGGAGGCTAGCGCGGTGATGAACATGGATCTCTTGACAATAGCTGTGGCTTTTTTTTCATTCGTGATTTTCTTAATCATTCATATCATCACCTTTCGGTGGGTACAACCACAGCATTTATTGCGCTCATTACTGCTGTGCGTCATGGCCATGCTGGGGCTTCCCGTCGTGTTGATGGCCATTCTTTTTCTGGTTAAAATGATAGATGCCCCGCTCCAAGCATGGTTCTGCGGGGGCCTATTGGCATCGCTGCTCCAGGGTTTGTTGTGTTTCGTGTATGTCCTGTGCATTTTTGGACCCTACGAAACATCAGTGCGCATGCGTCTAGTGCGTGAAATTGCTAAGGGCGCCACCCAGGGGTTTTCACTCCAGGAACTTTTGGGTCTCTACAATGTTGAGACAATGGTTGGCATTCGCTTGCAGCGTTTGACCGGCTCAGGAGACATTATTGAGAAAAATGGCTTATACCGGATCGGGCGCAGCCAGAATTTTTTCTTTATTTTTGATGCTATCGCACGTCTTATCAAAAGAGGGATCGGCCGATGATGGGCCCTGAGGAGTCTTAGTGCGCCGGTTTTTGGATGCCACAGGTGGAGGTGTTTTTCTATTGGCAATGCTTGTTTTGGTCGAGAGTATTCAGCTCATCATTGTCCTGGGGCTTATCTCAAGCTTCATACCCGTGAAGATAGGTACTTTCAGCGCCGACCTATTCCCCATGTATAAAGCCGCTCTCCAGCCCAATCGTCAAATGCTCATCTATCATATTTTTATCGGGACCGCCATTTTGGCCCAGATCCTCGGGATGTATGCCTTGGGCAGCAAGATTGCGGAAGGCGCATTTCAACGTGGGATCAAAAGCCTGCTCTGTGTGGATAGTTTATGGGTGTTTATCCAATGTTTTGCCCTATTTAAAATCCTGGTTTATGGTTTTCCATCATGGGCCTGGACGCTGTTTTATACGAGCTTGGCTGGATCTCTGTTGAGCCGGATTTTTTGGAGTGAGTTGACAGATGGGGCGAGCCATGCGCAACGTTGGCTTGTCTCGTCCACGGCTGTAAGACAGACAAAGGATGTGAGCGCTTCAAAGACCCGCGATGAATGGGGGTGGATCCCGCTTTTTGTAGTGGTGGCATCCTTGCAGCTGGTCATGGGTTTTAATTGGTGCTGGGGGCAGACCAAGGCCCCCCTTTTTTCCTACGGCGTTTTTATCCTGGGGATTGTCCTATTTTCTTTTCTGGTAAGGAAAAAGAAAATACTAAGCGCTCAAACAAAGGCGTTTATCACGGCAGAGACGGTCATCACGACCCTCCTTTTATGCGCTTTGTTTAAAATGACGATTTATGATTACCGTAATCATTTAGCCAAGAGTGCCTATCAGGTGCTCTTGGTCCTGGCTATCCTTAACAAGATAGGCTGGCCATTGTTGTCTACGGCCGCCCGCTCCTCTTACAAGTACCTGATATTGGATTGTCCTCTGAGACATTTACGTATGGGGGGGGACATGCTCGTGGCAGGATTGATCGGGGTGGTCCTGTATCTGCCTGACCCGACGGGCGTTTTGGCAAAGATGTTTGCCGGTGAACAAGTATACCATGTGAATTCCTTTGTCATGGCCCCGGCCTGGGCCTATGTTTCAGGTGCGTTGCCCTACGTTGATGTGATATCTCACTATGGGCTCGGATTGCCGATTGTCCTCTCAACACTGACTAAAGGCCTGGGGGGATTTAATTATCTGAACATGCTGCTGGTCTTCATGTGGATATGTATCATTTATTTTGTGCTCTGTTATGCTTTCCTGCGCCTGTGGCTTAAAAGTTTCGCGCTGGCCACGGCAGCGATCTTATGGGCCATCAAAGCCCAGATGTTCTTCACGTTGACCTTGCCGCAACCGTTGACTTATCCCAACGGCACACCCATCAGGTTTATGTTTGATATCCTGTTTCTTTTTTCCATCTGGGGACATCTGTGTCGAAGAAGTTGGATTTATCTCTGGTTGGCGGCGTTTAACTGCGCATTATCTCTTTTTTATATGATGGAAACGGGACTCTATTTGACACTGACCTTCTATGGCTATCTCCTCATAAGCAGGTTTACCCCAAGCATGCGCCGGGAAATGTTTTCGACAGGAAGACAGCGTGCGGGGGTGCTCCTATGTGCATTGTCAGTTCCTGTGTGGGCTTTGGTCCTTGCTACGCTTGCCGTGGGAAGGCATGTGATGGAGCCTGCCTTTTGGGCAAATATGTTAGAACCTGCCCAATATATTACGATAGGGCTTAATATGGGGCCTTTTTATGGTGGTCTGCAGTATGGGCAGTTTCTGGACTTGCTGATAGGGTTCTTATTTCCCATTGTTTTTATAGTAACGATCCTCATTATCGTGACATTGTGCATCCTGGGGAAAATTTCCAGGAAACATTTAATGGTCGTCGTCTTGTGCCTCTATGGTTTAGGGGCCCACCATTATTATGTGGCCATGGCCACGGCCAATAATTATTATACGCGGGCCTTACCGTTCATCTTTGTCATTTTTTACTGGATACGCATAGGGCTGGCAGGACTCTCGCGTCAGATGCGTTTGCGCATCAGTACGGCATTAATGGCTTTTTGCGCGTATGCCTTGTTTACTAATCACCACTATCTCAGTTATCCGAATCTGTTGAGTTTTTCCAGAAACCCTTTGGTCGATCCCCAGGTGGCGGAGGACCTTCCCACGAGAGAGTCCTACTTTTTTCATAAGGCCGGGTGGGAAGGCCCGGAAAATCTTAAACTTCCATTCAATTCCCTGGGGAGCAAGGATGAGGGCATTAAGACAGGATTTGGCTCCGATCAGGAACTCAAGGCGTACTACAATAGTGAAAATAATTATGCTCAAGATGCTTCGTTGATTCAGTCGCTGACCTCCGCGCATCAGCCGGTGGCCCTGATCAGCAGTTTTGAGATCGAAATATTGATGCAAGCCAATCGACGACCGCTGTTTTATTATTTTCATTTTCTCTATTCCCGTCCCATGCGCGTGCGTACGTTTCCGACAGATGAGATTTATTCGACCCGGCAATTCCAGAGATTCATTGATGAGTTAAGAGAGGCGTCCTCTCCTTACGTTTTTATGGAACGCATTTTCTTAGAACCGAAAGTCCCGGCTTCTTACTTCTATGACAGGCCCGGATTGATGGGGCTATTGTCTTATGTTAAGAGTCACTATAGACCCTACAGATATGGAAAATATTTGGTCGCGCTAAAGCGCATTTCTTAAATTAAACCTTTATGACAAAACCTTCATTTCTAAAATGGTGCATTGATGGGGCTGTGGTTTTATTGCTCAGCGTCTGCCTCTGGGTGCCGGATCTTCAAAGGGTTTTAGCCAGGGTCTTTGTGTGGAACCAGTTCCGCAACTGGGATTCGCTGATAATGTTGCCGGGATGGGCCCACATCCATGGGCTAGGATTGAATACCGATATTATTTCCTCGTGGGGTCTAGGAGCGGTTATCTGGATCAGCCGTTGCAGCCAGATGATAGGTGGGTTTGATTATGCCCACGTCCTGCTTGTATTGATAGTCATGGTCATTGTGTATTATGCGTTGTTGTATGCCTTTTTAAGAGTATGGCTGCGTTCAACATTATTAGCCATGGGATTGGTCGCCATCGTTGTTAAAATACAAATGTTTCATTCCGGGATATCCCCTCTGGTGTGGATTTATCCTCAAGACACAGCGGTGCGCCATTGGTTGGACATACCGGTTTTATTTTGTTTATGGCAGCATGCCACCCGGGGAGCGAGTAAATATTTGTTCTGGGCGGCCATAGGCATCGGTGCCGCATTGGCCTGGGCCCTCAGTACAGGAGTATGCTTGCTGGTGGCCTTCTGGGGTTACCTGGTCTTTCTCCTGGTGATGTCTCCTTTACGTCCACATCCAGTGTCCAATTATAAGGATTTCCGTCGGATATTTCTTTGTGGCCTCACGCCCTTGGTGGTGATGGCTTTGATAGTGTTCTGGCTGCAGGGCAGTGCTATTTTTCATGGGTCATTCTGGGCAAATTTATTTGAGCCCGTGGCGTTGGTTTTCCAGGGTGTGGGAGTCGTCTCGTTTTATACTTGTCTGTATGACCGTCATTTTTTTGCTTTTATCACAGGATTTGCCATCCCTATTATTTATGGATGGACATTGGCCAGCGTCGTGATGGTCTCTGATCCTAAGAAAATGCGTCGGGATGAATTATTTTTAGTCCCCTTATGCCTTTATGGACTGGCTTTGTACGTCCATTATTTGGCCCATGCGACCACCAGCCATTATTATGCCGTTGGTATTCCAGTCGTGCTGGTCATCGGTTATTGGCTATCCCAATGGCTGCCAAGATTGCAGGCGGCCGCCGCCTTAAAGATACTCTTCCTTTTTGCCACTGTTAGCTGGGGGGCCTTGTTGACCAATATTTTCTTTGTGTACTATCCTAATATATTCGATATCAGCCGCATGGACTGGAGAGCGGAGCAGAGCGTCTATCAGGCCCAATTTCATTTTGACCAGGATGCCGCGATGGTGGCACGCCTGACCGTACCCACGGAGAGGGTGGCTGTTATCAGCAGCTTTGAAGCCCAACTTTTAATGCAGGCGGAGCGTAAACCCTTCTTTTATGACGCGCCCTTGGTCACCTCACAACTAAACGGCTTGGCCGGGACCTCCCTGATAAACCAGGAGCGTTTAGACAGAACATTAAACCAGATCGTGGAACGCCTGCCGGACCATGTTTTTGTCGAGAAGAATTTATTGGGACAATGGCCGCAAGCCTACGCGCAACTCTATCCTGGTATTCTTTTGGTGTTGCGTTATATTGTTGAACATTACAAGCCCCAAGAAGAGGGCGTTTATTTGCTGGCGATGCAAAGAAAATCATAAGGGAAGATGCTCTCGTGAGAACAAAAGCACATTCATCAGCGTTTAAGACCGCCGCATGGCTTTGCCTGGCCACACTCCTGGGCTGCGCCTTGTTATTTCCCGAAACCTTCCTGCAAGGCAAGAGCAGTTTCACTGTTTGGAGTGACTATCTTATCGATTATCAGTCGACCTTCGCATTGACGGGTTTCTTTTATCAAGGAGGCCTTCAGCTTTGGGACTTTTTTGGCCAATTGCCGCATGTCTATTTTTGGGTGACGCACGGGATGTTCCGTCTTCCCAATGTGCTTACCGCCCTTGTTTATGTGCTCTTTTCACCATTTGCCCACAATTCCGCCGTATTTTTTAACAGGGTGTTTGCGCTTGTCTACATCGGGTCTTTGTTATGTATCCGGACGATTGGTATTTTTCTTCTTTTAAGACGCCTGACGGATGATCGATGGATATTAAGGATTGCAACAGTGGCCTTTGCGCTCCTGTTTTGTAAGCCGGCGTTTCTTTTGGGCACCTTTTACCAGAGCTTTTATCCTTTGTTGATGTATTTTATCTTAAGTTTTTTCCTGACATGGCGCCTGATCTATGCGGGGATGGCTCTATTGTTTTTGTTGCTCTCCTTTAGTCAGGGGATCATCCACACGTGTTATTTGTATTTAGGAATCAATATGTTCCTCGTCAGTTGTTGCATTTACAGTGTCTTGACGCAGCCTTCGCTCATCAGTCGCGGCAGGCAATTCTTCATAAAGAAGGCGAAGGTTTTATCCAAGGGCGCTTGGGCCCTATGGGGATTGGCCATTATTATTCTAGGGCCGTATGCCTATATGCAAATCTTCTGGTTAAAGGACGTCAATTTCGGCCTGGATCATAGCCGTCTCTCGAGCATGTGGAGTGCTACCCATTATTTTCATCGATTGATGCTCGACCAGAGTCCTCCGGCGGATTTTTTCCGGAGGATGATTGATTTTACCTTTATGCCCGGCCGTTCCTTCTTTATGGGATATATGATGTTTTTTCTAAGTGGCTTGGGCATGACCATGTCCCGTGACCGTCGTAAATGGATATTCATCATGGCTGCTATTTTGGTCTGGTTCTTGAATTTTCCGCGGGAGGGGGTGTCCATTGGGTTGGTCGGCCATTGGGTCAATGTCCTCTCCAATCCTTTGAAGGTCATGGTGCGTTCCTACCAGACGGCCATCAATTCCGTGATAGGGTATTTGTTAATGCCTTTGGTGGTGATGGGCTTGGGTGTCCTTAAAGATTTGGGACGGAGAGATCCCTTGCTGCTTAAGCGGCTGCGAGGATTTCTCATTTTTATGGTGATTTATGCGGTCAATGCCTGGTCTTACCAGCCAGGGATCGTTAGAATTTATTTTATCCTGTCCATGGCAGTTTCTTTGGCGGGGATGGCCTTACTGATCTTGGGCCCACGGCGGGGCTTCCTGCGCCGCATGGCTATGGCCTTATTTATTGGTCTTATGGGGATGGACATGGCAATCAGCACCTGGCAGATGAGGAATTATATCGCGGAGAACTGCCCTGTGCGGCCGCACTTTTTAGAGGCCCTGCCGCCGCAAGCAGGTCTGGTGGGGATCGATTTTCATAACCCTAAGATTTTTCCTTTCACCAACCAGACGGAAATTTATCCTCTCTATGTCCAGTCCTACTTGTGGACAGTGAGGGACATGTCTTTGAATTATAACAGTGTCATCAATCGCCAGACGATGTTGACACCTATCGATAATTACAGCCCGCGGCATGTTTCTTTCTTAGGTTGGCCGCAGGACCCCCTGATGGGCGATTATGTCTCTGAGAATAATAAGTTGTTCTTTTTTGCAAGATATGCGGTGCAACAACGGCCAGGTATATTTGAAACGATTATCCGTCAGCACCTGGCCCAGGATGTCATGATGGTTGACGGTCATGAGCTGTCGGTTTTGGCGGACATACCACCGTCCATTGCATCGCCCCGCGGGAATGATCAATGGTTTGCTATTTCCGAAGACATCAAGGATGATTATTACGGTTGGAGTTACAAGCATGATAGGATGATTTGGGAGTCTACCTTTGAGGGACATATCCCTGATTATTTTGCCACCAATATTTTCACCCGTGATCCCTGGGTCCGTTTCTTCCTGCAGTCCCCGGACCAAAAATATATGGAACTGGCCCCTGCCCAGGGGCAGTTACTTCGGCCCATGACCTTTGATGTCCAGAATATTAAGGAAGGAAAGGTTTTTGCCGCGTTACCTGCCAACACATCGTTTGTGGGGTACAGGGCCGTGCTTTTCTTAAAAACGAGAGATGCCTCTGGGATCACTTCAGTCTGGCTGCATCATAGCGATGATACGGGCATCAACTTTCAGGCGCCTGCAGATGGATGGCTTGGCATCCAATATCCTTATGATCCTAAGTGGCAGATTGATATGGATGGCAAACCGGTTGACTTTTACCGGGTGAATAAAAGTTTTATGGGGCTTCCGGTCAGGAAGGGAGAGCACAAAATTTTGATCCGCTATTGGCCACATTGCTGGTTGCGCTGGGGTCTTCCTTTATCTATTGGGCTCACCCTTTTTCTATTTGTTGGTATTATCTTGTATGCCCTGATTGATGCCGATAACGGGAATGACGAACATAAGGCCGTGCATGAATAAAATATTTTTTAACCGTCCAACCCTCAATATCATCGCGCTTTCGCTGGTTTCTTTTATTGAGGCTCTCCAAGT
Source organism: uncultured Planctomycetales bacterium (assembly GCA_964555945.1). GTDB lineage: Bacteria > Omnitrophota > Gorgyraeia > Zapsychrales > Fredricksoniimonadaceae > JABDGZ01. The sequence continues at coordinate 5,305 of CAZKUL010000075.1, read as the reverse complement.
CCTTATCATCGTAGCTTTAATCTATAGTTTTATTCCGATAGCTGTTCCTGCCTTTGTCCATCAACTTTTTCCATTGTCCTTGTATGCCGTGCATCTGAAAAGAGAGAGTTCTTTTTATCATGGGTGGATACTTGTGGCTTTGGGACTGCAGGCCTTATTACTCTTTGTCAATCGCGCTCGTCTGGAAGAAAACCATTTAGGACGGGCATTGATGCCCTATATTGGTACTATAGGTGTTTTTGTCCTTATTCAGATTTTCGCCGTTTTTAAAATATTATTATGGGGGAATCCCTGGTGGGCCCGTGATTGTCTTTACCTGTTTCTAGGGTTAGGCATCGTCGTCCGTATTTTTTGGCCCGAATTTTGGCGGGCCATGGTGGCCCTATGGAGGCTATCGGTCACATCGAAGATCCCCCGATGGGGATATATCTTGATGGATGCGGGTGTCATTCTCATGTTGATCGTCATGATTTTTGCGCCGAACCTGGATAACGTGCTGGCCCGGATGTTTAGTTATGATAAGTTCTATCACCTTGACAGCTTTATCATGGCACCGGCCTGGGGCTTTCATCAGGGCTTGGTCCTCAACAGGGACTTGAACAGTGAATATAGTTTAATAATTCCTATTCTTTTCAATGGGCTGATGAAAATAAACGGAGGCTTTAGTTACGCGCATGCGGTGGGCTGGATGATCGGCTTATGCGCCCTGTATTATTTTGGCCTCTATGGTTTGTGGCGTTATTGGACTGGAAGTGTGTTGCTGAGCTTTTTTGCTGTTGTCTTGGCCATAAAATTGCAATTCTTTCATTGGGGGGTGATACCGCTGATTTGGATTTATCCCAGTGCGACGCCTTTACGGTTTTTGCCTGATGTTTTCTTTTTATATTTCATGTTACGTTTCACCCAACGTTTAAGCCTGTCCTGGTTATGGGCATCAGCGGCCATCAGCGGCCTTACTCTCGTATGGACCATGGACGTGGGGGCTTACATGTATGCCGTTTTAGGGATGGCCGCAGTGGCTCTCATCTATGAGAAGGGGATTAAATTCTTGCCCCAAGCCGTGGCTGTGGTCCTTGTTCCCTGGTTGATCGCCGGGGGGATATTAAGCGCTTTTTATGGGACGTTGATAGGCAAAAGTTCGTTTTGGCACAACACCTTTGAATTTGCCGGGTTTTTTTTGCAAGGCTGGGGGGCGTTGCCCATTACTGAGGGATTAAAAGATAAGCAGTTCTTCGCTTTTTGTCTGGGGTTCCTGATTCCTGTGGCTTATTTGGGCACATTATTGTACAGCTTAAGTCTGTTCGTCGGGCGTCGATCCAAGCCACATTTATTTATGCTTTTGGTTTCTGCCTATGGTTTGGGTTTATATCATTACTTTATTCATCGTTCAGGCGTGACCAGCTATTATGCCGTTGTTATACCTCTTATTTTCGTTTTGCTCTTTTGGGCCAAGGCCTTCTTAAGTCTGTGGGAGGCCAAATGGCAAAAGGGTCTGGGGTTATTCTTATGCGTTTGGGCGCTGGTTGGATTGACCACGGGTTATTTGTTTACCTATTATCCTAATGTCCTTAATTTGTCGGGTTATGATTGGGCGCCTGAAAAGAAGTTCTACGCGGAGAATTTTGATTTTAAGTGGGATGCGCAATTGATTGATGGACTGACCAAAGACAAAGAACCCGTGGCGCTCATCAGCAGTTTTGAGACAAAAATCTTCATGCAGGCCAATCGCCCCCCATTTTTTTATTATTTCCCCATGGTGGAATCCGAGCATATGCAAGGCGAAAAGTTGCGGGGTATCTATCTTCATACCTATGACAGGCTGGCCCGTACGCTCCATCAATTCCAAGAGAAGAAACCAGCCTATGTGTTTGTGCAGAGCCGCTTATATGAGGGGACAGAGGCTAAAGTTTATGAAGACAGCCATGAAGGCTTTAAGCAATTGATGGCCTACATACGCCTGCATTATCGCTATGAGGCCCAAGGGCAATACCTGACGGCGTTGAAATTAATATGATGAAATTGCCTTTATTTAACCGTAATGTGTTTGTCGTGACCTTGCTAAGTCTTTTGTGGGCTTGGCAGTTCATGTTATTATCGGCTTTTATTTTGAGTCATTATCCGGCATCATCGCCTTTAGCCTCCCGGGTATTCCCGGAATGGAGGGATTTACTTAAGCCGGAATGGAAGACCCTTATTTATCATGGAGTCTTGATGGCGGCGGTGGTATTTCAGGGAACATTGCTATGGCTTAATCGCGGCGCGTTGGAGACCAAAGATTTATTGAGGCAATGGAAAGCCTATTTGACCGTGGAGATGGTATTGACTTTTTTATGGAGCACGGCTGCCTTTAAGTTCATCGTCTACGCTGAGCGTCCTGATTTGGCCAAAGGGACGTTTGTTGTCCTTATGCCGGCCGTTTTTTTGTGCAAGGTATTTTATCGTCGCTGGGACAAGTGGGCTGAAATGTTGTTCGTTACTTCGCCTCAGATACCGCAAAATGGCGTTTGGCAAAGGATGGCTGCTTGGTTGATGCCAGTAGTGATCGCTATCTTGCTTTTTGTCCCCCCTATTGAGGGGGTCGTGGCCCGTGAATTCATTGGAGAGCAATTTCATCATGCGGATGGTTCTTTTATGGGCCCAGGCTGGGCCTATTTGTCCGGCCAAACCTTGGATGTGAACACGATCAGTGAATACGGCATCGGTTTTGTGGTTGTGATCAGCCGTATCGCGCAGTTCTGCGGCGGATTTAGTTATGAGAGTGTGATGGCGGTCGTGGTGGCGTTGACCATTATTTATTACATAGCCTGGTATTTTCTTATCCGGCGTTGGCTGGGTTCCGTACTGTTGACAGCGGCGCTGATGCTTCTGGCCATCAAATGGCAGATGTTTCATATGGGCGCGTACCCATTTGTATTTACGTATTTCAGCATGACGCCCATGCGCGTCATTTATGATGTGATTTATTTTTGGTGTCTTTGGATGCACATCCAAACCGGGAACAAGAATTGGCTGCTTGGCGCGGGAGTGGCCTGCGGGTTTGGCATCTATTATTTGACCTCGGAGGGGACTTATGGCACCGCTTCTTTTGGCGCGTACATTTTATTATTGTTGGGCCTGCCTGCCTGGCGCGGTCATTTTCGCCTGCGGGTGAGAGACGGGTTTCTCGTGCTGCTGCCTGTGGCGGTGGCCGCCGTGTTTCTGACATTGACCATTGGTTCTCATATCGCCACCGCGCAGTTTTGGAATAATATCGGAGAGTTTATCAATTATTTTCTAAGCGGCTTTGGCCTGGAGCCCATGTCCAAGAATTTAGTGGAACATAAATACTTAGAATCACTGATGAGTTTTGTGATCCCCATGGGATATCTGTTGACGCTGTTGATTGTCCTTAGCCGGTTGATTTTTAATTTAGCACAAGGCGCGGAATGGATGGTGGTGGTACTGTGCTTGTATGGGCTGGGCACCTTTCATTATTTTGTGGCCCGTTCCACAGGCACCAGTTATGATGCGGTGTGCCTGCCTTTCGTTTTTATTCTGGGCTTTTGGGTCAAGATGGGCCTGGATAGGCTCAAAGAGCAACAGCGTCGAGGAGTGCGGTTCATCTTACTGGCGCTGTCCGTTTGGGCGCTTATGACGACACATATGTTTTTGAGTTACCCTAACATCATCAATTTGTCTTCGCATCCGATCACGGACAGCAAGGTGGCATTGCCCCTGCCGGCAGATGGATCGCCTTATTTCAATCATCTCTTCCGGCATTTTGATCCGGCCCTCAAACTTTCGGTCAATTCGTTGGGAAACACCCAGGAAGAGATTTTAGCTGAAAGTGATTTCAAAGATGACGTCGCACTCGTAGAATACTATCGCAAGAACAGCCGTTTTGACACCGATGCCCGCTTGATGGCGTCATTGACCGCACATTCCGATGAGGTGCCGTTGATCAGCGGCTTTGAGGTGGAGATGTTGATGCAGGCCCATCGCAAACCATTTTTCTATTATTTCCCTTTGTTGATATCGAGGCCCATGAGCATGCGTTCCTTTGAAGTTTGCAGCATCTACACCAAAGACCAGTTGGCAAAGACAATCAAGAAATTTGAAGACGTAAAACCCCCTTACGTCTTTATGGAGCGGATTTACATGGTCAATGAGGTGCCCCGCGCCTATTTATTTCAGTTTCCGTCGCTCATACCCTTGGTCAACTATGTGCGCACGCACTATACCCCCGTCGCTCAGGGGGAATATTTGGTGGCATTGAAAAGGATCCAATCTTAAGTATGCTTAAGAATTCATCTCTCTGGTTATTGATCGCGGCTGTTTTTCTTTTCTCCATCCAGGTCTTGGGACTTGTGATATATATTTATAGTTTTGTTCCTTTTGCCGCCTACTGGAGCGATCCTTTTTCCAAGGGGGTGGAGCCTAATCGAGATGTTTTGTTTTACCTTGTCTTCTTGGGCACCAATACGGTCCTTATGGTATTGAGTGTGCCATGGGTCTTAGCGCGGCTGGACTCTTCGGAATTTCGAAGGAAGTTTAATCTTTGGCTTGGTCTGGAAAGTGTGTGGTCCTTTTTAATGGTGTTTTGTTTTTTTAAATGGATCACCTACCGTTTTCCATTTTGGAATATCCTGGCTTATGAAAACTCAACATGGCTGCAGCCATTTTTTTGCGTGGTTTGCGCCATAGCCATCCTTTCCAAAATATTCTTTCCTGAAATTTTGAGGGCGTATGAGCGTGGCAAGGAGTTTGCCAACGTCCAAACACTTCCGTATGGGCACCACATTTGGCCCCAAGTTCTTTTTGTGGGGGGAGTGGCGGTCTTATTATATATTCCCAAGCCGCAAGAGGTGACGGCGTTGGCCCTGGTTTGGGACCAATGGAACCATTTGGATCAGGTGACCGGCTGGTTTATCAAACATGGATGGTATATAAGTTACGAAAGGACCATTCAACTTTTGGTCCTGGCGGCCATTGCCTATAGCGTCGGATTGTTTTATTTTATCCGCCTGTGGCTTGGCAGTTGGCTTTTAGCGGGGATAGGCGCCTTGTTAGCCATTAAAATGGGACTGTTTTATTATGGCAGTGTGCCATGCATTTGGATCAATCCCGGAAACACGTTTTTGGCGCATGGCTGGGACATTTTCTTATTTTATGGGTTGTGGTTTCTAGCGGTCCATCATCCAAAAAAGTTTTACGCGGTCACAACTTTGGTCGGAGCAACCCTTATCGTCACTTGGTTTAAATCCAATGGGTACATTGATGGGCTTGGATTTGATAATCAACCCATGATGGCGCCTTTAAGGGTGAG
>CAZKUL010000074.1:0-13937 GCA_964555945.1 uncultured Planctomycetales bacterium | reverse complement strand
GTCGGAGGCTTCTTTTTTTCTCGCCTTTTATTGCTTTTCTAATTCGGAGCTAGGGCTTCAGGCTTCTTTTAAGTAACGGGCCGCGTCTTGAGGATAGGTGGGAACAATGTGTAATCCGGTCCCCCACTCAAAACCAACACTTCGGGTCAGTTTGGGGATAATCTCGATATGCCAATGGTAACAAGCCGCATTGGCATACCCAATCGGGGCCGTATGAAGATAATAATTATAAGAAGGGTTTCCTAAAACTTTCTTAACTCTCTTTAGGACTTCTTGAAGAATTTGCGCCAAATGAGCCTGAGTTGGTTCATCCATCAGTGCAAAATCAGCGCTGTGTCCTTTAGGAATGATCCATGTTTCGAAGGCATAGCGCGGTGCATACGGACAAAATGCCAGAAAGCTGGTATTTTCCAGAACAATGCGGTCTTTGTCCTGATATTCCTGAGAGATCATGTCACAAAATACGCAGCGCCCGCGGTACTGATGATAATGTTCCGCGCCTTGGATTTCTTCGAGCACTGTTTTAGGGACCATGGGCAAAGCAATGATCTGGCTATGGGGATGTTCAACGGTGGCCCCTGCGGAAGAACCGAAATTCTTAAAAATCACCACGTATTTGAAGCGGCTATCTTTGGACAATTTACGAAAACGGCCCTGGTACTGCCCTATCACCGCCTGTATTTCTTCTTTGGTTAATACGGCCAGGCTCTTATCATGGTCAGGCCCCTCGATCAAGACTTCATGCGCGCCAATGCCAGCCATCTGATCATAAATACCAATACCTTCTTTTTGGATCGGGCCGTCGGCAATCAAAACAGGGAATTTATTAGGCACTGTCCTGACCAGCCATCCGGGGGTATTGGCCAAACTCTTCGGAGGACGCACTGCATCAACTTCCGGAGGCGTCTGATGTTCTCTCCCAGGACAAAAAGGACAAGTGGCCTGGCGGGTGGGAGTATTATCATCTTTAGCAAAATCCAATGGCCCCTTGGTGTGATTGCTGTCAATGATCACCCAACGACCGACAACCGGATCTCGTCTGAGCTCAGGCATGAATTTCAACCTCTCTTAAAAAGGCTGCGGACATCTCCGGCGGGATAGGACAAATGTAGAACCCCGTCCCACGCTCAAAACCAGCGACCCGCGTTAAACGCGGCATGACTTCAATATGCCAGTGGTAATTATCTTTATAGGACGAAGAATTTTTCATGGGAGAAGTTTGGATCATATAATTATATGCGGGGTCATTCAGCCCAATTTTAAAGCGCAATAAGATATCTTTCATGATGGCCGCAAGCGCCTCCTCATAACCGGCTATACCGTCAGCAAAATCGCAATGATGGTTCTTGGGTAATATCCAGGTTTCAAAAGGAAAGCGTGAGGCAAAGGGAGCGATCACCACAAAATGATCGTTCTCAACGATGACTCGTTCCTTAGCTTTAAGCTCCTGGCTTACCATATCGCAAAACAGACAGCGTTCATGAAATCCAAAGAATTGTTCAGCCCCGGCGATTTTATCTTTAACGCGCATCGGTAAAACCGGAACAGCCATGATCTGGGAGCGTGCGTGGCCTATGTTACGGCTTCCAGCGGCGACACCATAGTTCTTGTAGGCTAACACATATTCAATAAACGAATTCTTGCGATGGGTTTGCATCCGCAAGGCGTAGGTCTGCAGGACAGTCTTTATTTGAGCGACCGGCAAATCCGCCATATTGGCGATGTGCTCATGGACTTCCAGAACTATCTCGTGGCTGCCATAACTATGGCAAACATCATAAAGTCCATGGCCACGGCGTTCGAAAGGCTTGCTGTCATCCAGGATGGGACTTCGACTTTTGAGCACCCTCACCCCATGGTCCTCATAAATGGCCGGCGAGGCTATATCCTGGCAATAAGGACAATCCTTTTGATCGGTGTCGACGGACAAGGGATCGACAAACGCCGCCGGACGCCGGGCCCGTTCGGTGGCAATGATGGTCCAACGTCCAACAATAGGATCTTTTCTTAATTGGGACATGAGAGAAATTGTAGCATAAAGTAGGGACAGACACTACTTTCTATTAGAGAAAGTAGTGTCTGTCCCTACTTTATACCCCGCTACAAAACTACTGGCGGGCATGACTTTGCCTGCTTCGGGCTGAAGCTCTTTGATTAAGACAGCTTTGTCCGCACAGGCCACATAGAAACCATTCCTATCGATCTTGACCACTTCTCCGGGAGGATGTTGTCCCTTACCCTCCGTTGACATTTGAATTTGGGTGACCTTAATCATTTTTCCGTTACAAAAAGTATATGCCCCAGGCCAGGGCTGAAGACCATGCACCTGATGGATGATCGACTGGGCCGGCCTGTGCCAATCGATCAAACCCATATCCTTAGTCAGCTTGGGAGCCCAGCTCACTTTTGTTTCGTCTTGGGAGATTAATGAAAAGCGGCCTGAGGGACTACCATCCAAAACCTCGGCCAACAACTGAGCGCCCACCACTGCCATCCGCATACGCAATTGGGCTGCATTTTCTCCTTCACCGATGGTCATGACTTCCTGGGCCACAATATCACCCGCATCAAGGGCCAATGCCATTTTTTGGACAGTCACACCGGTTTGTTTCTCTCCATTGAGAATGGCCCAATTGACAGGGGCCGCCCCACGATATTGAGGAAGTAGGGAGCCATGCACATTCAGACATAATATTTTGGGAATATCCAGCACCTCTTGGGTCAATAAACGGCCATAGGCCACCACCACAAAAATATCCGCGCTATAGGATTTCAATGTCTCGATGGTGGCGTGTTCCTTTAAAGACAAAGGTTGCAGGCATGGGAAGTGGCGCCTGGAGGCTATCTGTTTGATAGGCGAGAGAGAAAGTTTCATCCCCCGCCCCTGCGGTTTGTCAGGAGCGGTGACACAACAAAGGACCTCCTGTCCCGAAGCCAACAGCTTTTCCAAATGGACTGCGGCAAAATCATCACTGCCGAAGAAAACAATACGCATTTAACTAAACCCCCTCCAATCCTCCACAAAAGAAAATAAAACATGATTACGGATCGATGTTCAAGGTAACAATCACCCCACGACGTCTCTTTAATTGAGCCATGGACGATTTAATAAAGGCCACGGCAGGGGCAACCAGTGCCGCCTGCACCATCAGGTTAAAACGAAACTGGCCGCGTTTGCGGCCAACGGCGTCAGCCAAAGGAGGTGTAATGGCATAACCCTCCTGGGTTGAAGTTTTCATGAGTTCATTATATACGTGTTGGGCATAATCCTGGGTAGATTTTTCCAATTTACCCCGGCAGGTTATTTTGACCCAATGTTGAAAGGGGCTAAAGCCAAGTTCCCTTCTTAATCTTATTTCTTCGTCATAGAAGCCTTGCGTCATGCCACTGGATAGATTGTGTAAAACATAATGGCCGCCATTTCGCGTCTGTAAGAACATCTCTTTGGTTACCATACTGCTGACGTGAAGGGCCAAACTGAAAGCATTAAAAGCCGAACGCATGTCCAAACGATTTATTTCCGCATCAAAATCGATGAATGCCGCCATAGCTACCATTAATGTTCCTTGAAAACGCAAGACAGCTTGGGTGGAAATGAGGATGTCAAAGTCAGGGAGCGATTGACTCGCCTCCCCGGCGCGGACGATGCCCGTGCGCCTTTTAACGGGGCCAGTTCGCTCAAAGGATACAATCTTCGCTTGGGGAAATATCTTTTTTAACTCTGATTGCACTTGTTCTACGCCAATACCCATAGAACGCCAGCTAGGTTTATGACAGTTGGGGCAGAGGACATCACCAGGCGCGCTATAAGTGCAATGTCGGCATAAATATTCTCCGGCTGATTTTGAATACGCCAGCGGACTTGCGCAATGAACACATTTAAGGACCTCCGCGCAATCAACACAACGGGTCAAACGATAAGACCCTCTCCGGTTTAGCACCAAGATGCTTTTCTTACCTGCCTTCAAGGCCGCGTCCAACGCATCACGCACCGGCGGAGAAATCAGCCCTGGAATGAATTTATAATTCGAGAGGTCAACAGTCCTCATGGAAAGCAAGGAAGATGGTGGTTTCTCACTGTATTTGACTTTACCCTCTCGCACCAGAGCCATCAGTTCTACAGAGGGTGAAATGCCCACAAAAGCGACATCAAAGCCGAAATTCTTCGCGCGCATCAAAAGCACCTGGCGTGTCTCATACATGGGTGTCTGTTCTTGCTTATAAGAAAAATCTTCGTCATCAACCATAATGACGCAATCATACTGACCGTCACATTCAAATACCGACGATCTGGTGCCGATCTTTAAAATCATGTCCTTCTCCATGAGGGAAAGAGTCGGAGAAAGCATCTGGCCTCTAAAAGCATCGGGAACGAGGATCAGGAAACGACCTCCCTTCGCAGAACGATCGTGCGCGTTGATGATTTCTTTGATTTTAGCTGCGTAAGTGTCGGCGGGAAAGCGAAACAAAGAGAAGGATGGTTTATGGTCACGATGAACGGAGGGCTTTAGATCCTTTTTATTCCTCAGCATTGTTCCAAGGGCTTCCCCCAGACTACAGCCGTAGTAAGCGCAAAAATCCCTGGCAAAAAGCAAATCAAAATGATTAAAGACCACGGAAGCATCGCCAAGAGACACAATAGGCTTTAATTTGACAACGGCACTCTTTTCCAGCAATCCGGTCACAAATCCGAGTTGCGACCTGGGACCAAAGGAAACTTTGACGCGCATGCCTATGGCCACCGAAGAGACAAGAGATTCAGGCACTAAATAATCGAATGGGCCGTCGATGGGTAAATCAAAAACCACTTGGGCGATCATATGTCGCTCACAGCAGCGCTATTATATCAGCGACAGCATTGGGTTTGGATAATTCGTTCATACGCAATCGCAACGCGTCTAAATCTTTGGGATGGGCATCCCACTGCTCGATGGTCTCACGGATCTGAGGCAAAGAACTTTGGCCCTGAGAGACTTCATAGGCACTTAACACCTTGATATTATTCGTTTCCTGGCCCGGGATAGCGCTAAAAAATATCATCGGCAATTTTTTGACCAAGGCTTCAGCGATGGAAAGTCCACCGGGTTTGGTCACCATGACATCAGCCACTGACATGAGTTCATCCATGTTATCGACCAATCCCAACACGTGTGTGCCTCTAGCGGCCTTGATTCTTAACCGCTCGTATAATGCCTTGTTATGTCCGCACACAATCAGCAGTTGATAACCCTGCAAAAGCCCCATTAGCTCTTCGATCGGCCCCATTCCGAAGGAACCGGTCGCGATTAATATCGTTAGAACACCCTCTTGAATGCCCAGCTTCTCTTTGAGGGCCTTGATGTCTGCCTTACGCGAAAACTTAGCATCTGTGGGTATACCCGTCGTACATATCACTCCAGGCAACACGCCTAGAGCGATCAATTTATCCTTCGTATAGCCACAGGCCGCGGTATAAATATCAATCCCTTTATTGACCCAAATACGATGGACATCAAAATCCGTCACCACACAAACAATCTTTGACTTTATCTGTCCGGTGCGTTTTAGATAAGCGCAAACTTCCGCCGACAAAAATTGGGTCGTGATAATACTATCAAACCGCTCCCGGATTAAGAATTTCTGTAACGCTTGGGCATTGCAGCCATTGTATAAACGCCGCACGCCATGAACCAGGGGTTGTGCCCAGGGAATGTCCAAAAGGGCAAACAAGAACCCCCATGCCCAAGGAAGAGAAGTCACTATAAAACTATAAAACCAGGGATAGCTTTTCTTAAAAAAAGGGTTCGTGAAGTCCAATGCGTCCACACATTGTACCTCGAAGCCGTCCTGGGCTTGCAAGCCGTGAAAAATGGCCTCTGCCGCTTTTTTATGCCCGGCGCCCGCTGTTGCGTGGATGACTAAGATTTTCATTTAGGATAATTTCGACAGCTGCCTTTAAATCTTGGGCAACGTAATCAGGTTTGACCTTCCATCGGCGCATGTAATGGCGGTCTGAGTGGCCTGAAAGCACAAAAATTGTTTTACAACCGGCATTATGGCCGGTCTTAATATCACCTTCGGTATCGCCAATAAAAAAAGCCTTTTGCGCATGGGTGATGGTTTTATTGAGGGATTTAAGTGCCTTCCTTAATAGCCCGATGCCTGGCTTACGGCAATCACAACCGGCATCAGAACGGTGTGTGCAGTAAAAGCTCTTGCGGATTTTCCCGCCGGCCTTTTCAACACCCTTGGTCATCTTGGCATCGATGCGTTTGAGCTTATCATGGGAATACACGCCCTTGCCAACGCCCGCCTGGTTGGAGATGACAAAAATCTTGTGCCCGCTTTCGGTTAACGTACGTATCGCTTCCAGAGACCCGGGAATAAAATGAAAATCCTTGACCTTCGTCACGTAAAATCCGTGGCCCGGAAATTCATTAATAACGCCATCTCTGTCAAGAAAAATGACTTTCATAGGCCGTTGCCTTCAGGAATAAAGAAATAATTCCCAGGATTGTCTGCTGTTTTGACGGACAAAAAGGCACCGCCTTCCCAGACCATAAGTTTATACTTCCACTGGCGGAAGAAATCCAACACATCGGATGGCTTCTGCTGATGACGTGCCAAATTGTTCGCATCAATCTCAGTCAATATGATGGGTCTAAAGCGATCAATCGTGTCCTTGGCCCCTTGAAAAGCCAGGAGTTCAGAGCCTTCTGTATCACATTTGATTAAGTCCACGCGCACGAGCTTCCGAGCTTTTACAAATTCATCTAAGGTGATGCATTGGACCGTTTCACAGTAACCGTCTTCCCTTTTCGTCGACTGAATATGCGCCAACGACGCTCCCAATTTTCCTGATTTCTTAGGAGGCAGACATAACTGAATGGGACCAGGCTGATTGGAAACGGCCTTTTTGATTAAGACGACATTCTTCAATCTAAAGAAGAATTTTACAAACGCAAACACTTTATAACTGTAGCTGCCCGGTTCAAAACTGAATATTCTCCCTTGAGGACCCGCCATTCGGGATAGGGGAAACGCGTAGCGGCCATACGCTCCCCCTACATCAAGACAATAAGAACCTGGCTTAACCAGTTTGGCAAGTGCTTCAACTTCCGGCTCAAATTTAGCCCCTTGACAGTTACGTTTGACGGTCTTGATGATGGTGCTTGGCAAGCTAAAAAAATTCTGGTAAAGAATATGTTGATAAAATTGGCTCATTTGATTGCGCTTTTTTCTATATAATATCCTTTTTCTTTGATTTCCTTATACTTGCTGTAAGCGGCAAATTCATGAAACCCGCTAAGGACCGCCGCGACAAAACCAGAATAACCATCCTTATATCCCTTTTTAGCGATAAATCGTCTAAAAAAACGGTCCCACGAACGCCACATGGCCTTCCCTTTGGACATTTTCCGTCCATCCAAATACCATTTGGTCGCTTCCAAGGTGGAATAACGATTGATCTTGGCGATAAAATTCTCCACATTGCTAAAACTATAATGGATGGTTTTTCCCTTTAAATTCGCCCCCCGGTATCCGGTATCAAACTTTAGGCCGGGATGGATCACATCATAATCCGCCTCAGACCATTTCACGTGATTCCTGTTGTATAAACGGATATGCGGATTCGACCAGCCGCCGTGGTTTAATTGCACATCACCCAGATAGTTGATTTGGGGAGCCCAATAGGCGGCAATATGAGCGTCTCCTTCTTTGAGGGCCGCGGCGATTTCTGCTTTAAGTTCATCCGTCAGACGCTCATCACAATCCAAAAGCAATATCCATTCATGCTTAACCTTGGAGGCTGCAAAATTACGGTGTTTTCCCTCAAGTTCCATATGCCGAATGAAGATTTTATCGGTAAAGCCGGCAGCGATCGCGCGCGTATCATCAGTGCTTTCGTCATCCAGCACAACGATCTCTTCGGCCCAGCCGTAGACGCTTGCGAGACAATCCTTGATTCTTCGTTGTTCGTTCTTTGCAATGATAACAACACTCAGAGGTATTGTCATGTTAGTCCTCTCTTGACGAGCATCCTTTACGTGCAATATCACGCTGCGGGAGTTTTAGCGCCGTCCCCTCCTTATAGAGAGGGACAACATTATTTAGGCTCAATAAGACGCCCATCATTAACCACAATAAAATACTCAATTGTAAAGAAGACCAAGGAGTATCCACGAGGCTGTGGACCATCCACGCCAGGAGTCCACAGGATATGCCGCATCCCAAGACGTAAAGGCCTCTGTCGGCAAAAACAGCCCGTAATGTCCTCCAAGCCTTCATACACAATGCCGCAAAAAGCCATAGATAAAGGCATAATCCAACAATCCCCAATTCCGCCGTAATATGCAAAAGACTATTATGAGGATATTCGGTATGCCCAACCTGTAAATCCTTAAGAGTCTGTACGTAAGCGCTATATCCACATCCAAACCAGGGATATCGCTTGATGACACCAATGGCAGTGTCCCAATAGAGCTCACGTCCGGAGATGCCTAAAAGTATTTTGAAAGCATCATATTGAGCAGGCAGGCCCCACGGATTGGTGAAGGTGGGCTTCATGGCAGGTCCCTGCGTCATGGGAACAGGATAAATATCAATCCGTGTACTGAGACAATACATCCCAAAAACGCCAAAAAATAAGACCAACATTGTTACAATGAAGGCGATGACCCCCCGACGTCTCAAATAAAATCCTAAAACAATCATACTCACCGCGAAAGCGACCCACGCCCCTCGAGAAGACGTAAGGCCAAGCGCACTGACGAGCACAAAAAAAACAACGCCCATCAATCCCTTTCTCCAGAACTTCAGTGGTCCGCGCTCCGATAGGGGAGCCTTAAACAACGACGAAAACCAGGAATGGGTGGTCAGGAGCAATGCCAATACGACCGGCAACAATGTCACCAGAAAGGTCCCCAGATCATTGGGGTGATGCATGGGGCCTGAAACGCGGCCAAAGGCATGCTCAAGGATATTGTGCCCGAACACATACTGAGAGAGAGCATATAGGCTCACACAAAAAACCATCAGCGTCAACACACCCAGAACGCTAAACAAACGTTTCCGGCTCTGGATAATCTCTGCCACACAGTACATGATACAAATCTGCTGCAGAAATCTCGAAAACACCTTCTTTAAGCTTAACAGCGGAAAATGGCTGATAGGAATGGTAAGGATTATCAACAACCCCAAGGCTATTAAAGGCCATTCCATGCCGCTGGAAAGGAGAGCACTTCCTCCATCCAACCCTTGACGCCTGGACTCCCGGAATAACAGAACATGTTTGGTCACCCAGCTTGTGATCATCGTTAATATAAATGCTTCAATCAGCGCCGGACTGTAGGGAATGACCCAAATCAACCCCAAGAGTGCGCCAAACATGATTTGATCGCAGATAATCAAGGATTTATTCACACGATTTTTCCAAAGCTGCCACGACCAACCCGATCTGCTCCCTATTCATATGGGGAAACATGGGAAGACTCAAGACGCTGTTAGCAACTTTCTCGGCAATCGGAAAATCTCCCGCTTTATGCCCCAACTCCCGGTAAGCCTCTTGCAGATGCAAACCAATCGGATAATGGATAAGGACACCGATACCTTGGGCTTTCATGGCTTCAACGACTTTATCGCGATTAGGGACAAGAATGGCAAAGGTTTGAAAAACATGGGTACGGTCTTCCTTGGTGATGGGAGAAACTACCTTCTTTAACGGCTTTAAGAGTTCCCCGTAGGCAGCGGCGTTCTTGGCACGCATCTGGTTCCATTGGTCCAAATGTTTGAGCTTGGCATTGAGGACAACAGCCTGAAGCGTGTCCAGACGGGAATTGGTGCCCTTAATTTTATGCTCATAGCGTCCTTGACGGCCATAATCGCGCAGCATCAAGGCCTTTTCATAGATCTCTTTATTATTGGTCACAATCATCCCCGCATCCCCGCAGGCCCCGAGGCTCTTGGTTGGATAAAAAGAAAAACAAGCCACATCACCCAGGGACCCGACCCTTTTACCTTTGTAGCGCGCGCCATGTGCCTGGGCCGCATCCTCGACGATCTTAATGCCATGTTTGCGCGCAATGCCTACGATCTCATCCATATTGGCAGGCTGGCCGTAAATATGCACAGGGATGACTGCCTTTGTTTTCTTGGTAATCGCTGCCTGAAAAGACTTGGGATCAATGTTATAGGTATCAGGCTCAATATCAACAAAAACAGGCGTGGCCCTGCAAAAAGAAACACACAGGGCGGTGGCGATAAATGTATGCGTGGGAACAATGACCTCATCTCCCTCTTGGATGTCTATGGCCATCAGGGCCAGATGAAGGGCATCGGTACCCGAATTGACACCCACCCCGTACTGAACCTCACAATATTTAGAAAATGCGGCCTCAAAGACATGGGCCTGTTCGCCTAAAATGTAATCACCTTTTTCAAACACTTTCTTAAAACCCAAATCCACTTCACCTTGAATCAGGCCATTTTGTTCTTTGAAATCAATAAAGGGAACGCTCATAAGATATGTTGGACCTTTCTATAAACTTCTTCGACTGATAGTTCAACCAAACAACTAATGTGGTTGCAAGAAGCCATCCGAAAACGGCGATAACAGGGTTGGCACGGCAAATTCTTTTGCACGACGAGATGGTTGGCCCTCGGATAGGGGCCATACACCTGTGGATCTACCGGGCCAAAGATGGAAACCGTTCTTATGCCCACGGCCTCGGCCACATGCAAAGGGCCGCCGTCGTTTAGGATAGCCCCACGGCAGCACTTAAGCAACGCGGCTAGCCCTAACAAGGATGTTTCTCCCACAGCCACATGTAAAGGAAAATGGGCCAGATTGACAACTTCGCGGCAGATATCCTTCTCTTTTGGGTCTCCCAACAGTATAACGGCAGCGTCGAAATTTTCAATGATTTTATCTATTAAATGGGCATAATTAGCAGGTGCCCATCGCTTGTTCCTGGCGGCCAGACCCCAGCTGGCTCCCCCACCCGGTATAACAGCTATGAGAGGCTTGGTGACATTGACGTTATGCCCTTTAAGCCAATGTTGGGCCCACTGGATATCCTGGGAAGGGATGTCCATTCTTAAAGACAGGGTCCTGACAGGTATGTCCATCAAACGCAGTAAATCTAAATAATATTCCACCACATGTTTCTCTTCATAGCCTGATAAGGGCATCCGATGGGTCAAAAACCTCCCCCTTTTTCGGTAATCGAATCCCACGCGTCTTTTGATACCACAGGCCGCGCCTAAGAATCCAAATGTACTATTGAGCGAAAAATCAAAGACAGCATCAAAGTCCTGCCGTTTGATGCTGTTGAACAACCCGAATGATTTTTTAATAAATTCAAAAGGATTTTGACGATAGGTCTCTACAAATTCATCACGCTCATAAATATAAACCTGGGCGATGTCTGGATGGACTTTAAGAAAATCAGCGGTACGGCGATTGGATAAATACGCGAAAGAGGCCTGAGGATAGGCCAGGCGTAAATTAGCGATCACGGGTGTGGTAAATAAAACGTCTCCAATGCCATAGGGATTAATAATCAGTATCTTTTCAAAATCCATCAATTAATTCTCTCTTTGACCCTGGCCCCTGTTTTAAAGCGCGGACTGAACCAGAAAATTGGATTCCACCACCATTTTCGTCGGATAGCCGTAAAATCCTCCCTGCTTAATGGATGTGCGGCCGCCATGTCCTTCATCACCGCCGGATGGGTCCCCCAATAAGATGGAAAACGGTCCAAATTTCCGTAACCGCCTGTAAATGAATTCTTCTTGTTTTTATCCATGAAGCCGATGGTTTGGGCATTCTCACAGCGGTTTTGCATAATAGTATTGGAATTGACCCAGCCATAGTGATACAGGTTACAATATGTCACGCGTGTGCGCAATGGCCGGCCGTCCTTACGCCTGAATCCAAACGCGTCGCCATAAGATTCAATCTCTTGATTGTTACGGATGATACGGTCCTGCTTTTGATACCATCCAAAATCAATGCGGTAACGCCAGAAAGACCCGTAAAAATGAAGCCACCAAAAACGCAAGGCATCCACCTCTTTTTGATTCAGATAATACCGCATCCAAAACTTTAATTTATACAAATCTGCCTCATGAATGACCTCATCACTTTGCAAATAAAAGGCCCAGTCGCCTTTACATTCTTTTAAAGCCAAATTTGTCTGGTAGGACAATACTTGGGAGCCCTGGGTCATGTCCCATAAGTTTTGGATAATGCGGATTTTAGGGCTATTGATCGAACGGATCAACTCCAGGGTGGCATCCTCGCTATCCCCCACGTTGACAATAAACTCATCGCAGAGAGGTAAGATCGAGTTAATCGAAGCCACAACCGGATAACTGAATTTGACCGCATTGCGGACGATGGTAAAACCGCTGATTTTCATAAATGAGCCACCCGCCCATAAACAGCCAGCGTGTCCTGGGCCATCTTTTCAAAAGAAAACTCCTGCGCGCGTTTCAATCCCGCCTGGCGTAACGATTCTTTCACAGCCTTATCGCTCAAGACTTTCTCCATGGCACGCGTCATCGCATTCGGATCCGAGGGATCGATGAGGATGGCAGCTTGGCCCGCGATTTCAGCACAGGATGAGCTTTGGGAGGTAATGACCGCGGCTCCGCAACAGAAAGCTTCCAGGATGGGAAAACCAAAGCCTTCATAAAAAGACGGAAAAACGAAGATCTCCGCCCCATTATACAATCGACGTAATTGCTCATCCGTGACGTAGCCGGTAAAAATGACGTCGGGTTGAATATTTAATTGCTTAATAAGATCTCCAATACCCTCCGCCATCCAGCCTTTCATCCCGGCAACAACCAGTTGGCCACCAAAAACTTTCTGTGCCTTTAGCTGCGCAAAGCTTTTGAGCAAACCATCCAAATTTTTCCTGGGTTCTATGGTCCCCACAAAGAGGACATAAGGCTTGAGTATGCCTAGACCCTTAAAATGCTCTGCCGCCTCAAGGCGTTCTTGTGCGCTTAAAGGATAAAATAATTGATGATCAACCCCATTATAGACCACGCAGGATCTCTCAGGGGGAATCTTCAAAAAAGAATGCAAGTCACGGCGTGTGTTTTCTGAAATGCAAATAATCATATCCGCCTTGGCAGCGATGACCTGCATATACCGCTCCGTGAGTTCTATGGTTGGCGGCGTATGACTTTGGGGATAGGCTTTATGGATCAGATCATGGATCGTGACGATCAATTTTCCGCTGTATGGACCTATCTCATCCGGAGAAGGCAGGTGGTAAATGTCGCTCTGGCCACTACCCCGATGAAAGCAATCTATCACATTTTTGAAATTATGATACCTGGAGAAATCCGGAAGCCTGCGTTTAAAGTCCAGCAGGCGTTTGGGGACATGAAGGATATAGGCATCGGTCTGGTCGATTTTCCCCAAATTCTCTAAAAGATGATACGTGTAGCGGCCAATACCGGTACGCTGGCTTAAAAGAATGGACCGGCAATTGATAGTTATGCGCATGCACTAAAAAGTGTACCCTTTAGATTTAAGAAAATCCCCCACCACCTGGACGACATAGTCCATTTGCTCAATCCCGACATCCTGATGGCAGCCGATATGCGTGCCATGGTCGGAACAATATTCAGATTCCGGAAAATCACCCAGCTTATGGCCCATAAACTCATAGCTCTGTGTCTGTGTGGGGATGGAATAAAACAAGTTGCGTGAATCAACGCCATGGCGTTCTAAATAGGTGACAAATTCATTTTTCGTAAAATTAATCCCCGGCTTTAGGATAATGGAAAAGGCGTGCGGGCCTAAAACTTCTTGGGGTTCCTCTTGAAGATACCAAAAATATTTATCAAACGGACGAAATGATTTAATGAGGTGGCGGACATTGGCCCGGCGTTTCTCCAGAATGTCGTAAAAAATCTCAATGTTCCCCAAGCCTACGGCA